>DCAJ01000019.1:0-4491 GCA_002311455.1 Anaerolineales bacterium UBA1136
ATGGGTGGCTACGACATGGGTGGCACTATGTATGGTGGTGGTGGTGGTGGTGGAAATGAGACCCCGCGTGGCTTTGCGTTCGCTGCAGATGGTACGATATGGGCTTTGAGAAGTGATCAGATTAGACAGGGTGAAGTTGTATCTGATAATGCAAATAATTTTGAATTGGTCAAAGACTACACTCCGAACGCTGATTTTGACGGGGATTCTTCAAACGATGCCCTTGACTTTAGGTCTATCACATTGTTCCTAAATACCATGCTCATTGCAAATGACGGTGACAATAAAGTATATATTAGTTCGATTCCTTCTGGAATATCCCAATCTCCTAAAGGAATTGCTCACGATGGGACGAATTTCTATACGTTGGTAGATGGTAATAAAACTGACCATATTATCGTAACGAATGCGACTGGTACTGTTGTTAGAGATTTCGAAGCGCCAAGTCGTAATTCAACGGGTTTGACTTACCTGGATGAAACCCAAGCTCCCGCAGTTGAAGAGGGCGGAAACGGTACTACGACTTTGTACGTTGTTTATTATGAAGATAGGCAAAACGGACGAAGCAGATATACTGCAAGACTTCATCCAGTTACTGGCGTATTCGATGATCCTAATACTTCAAGTGTAGAAGGTACTAGGGGTCAAAGACTGCAAACAGATAGAAACGTTGTAGGTTGGGTGGAAGAATTTGGCGGTATCGCCTTTGATGGGGAATCACTTTTCTTAGGAGCAGGCAACGATAGCCTGGCTTTGGGAATATATGCTGATTCCGGTGGTTGGAACGAACAGCTGTGGTTTGTTGAAGATTCAGAAGGACCTTACGTAAGTCTAAGTGAAAATGATGGATTAGCTGTGCATCCAGCCTCGAAAGATTTCGTTTCGGTTCAGGACAATAAGATAACTAGGCTGAGTACTGATGGCGTTTATATGGGTCAGTGGTCTGCGTCTGCTGGTAATAATTATCAAGGTGTCGTGGTAGTAGGTGATGTAGGATTCATAGCCAGTGCTAGTGATAACAAAATTTATAAAGCGATAGTACCTGGACCTGAAATAACAGTTTCAGCAGAACCAAAAGCGATGGCTACTGATGGTACCAAGCTTTATGTTGTGGTTGAAGGTCGGCCAAAAGACAAGATTTTGGTCTTAGATACTTCTGGTAACCTGTTGAATACTTTCGATTCTCCAGGTAACTTCACTAACGGATTGACATATCACGATGGATACCTATATGCATTGTTAAATGAAATTCATCCGAATTTCGGAGTTATGCCAGTATCGATAGTAAAAATGTCTTCAACTACTGGACAAATTATGGACAGTTGGGAAATAAGGACTACATATGGAGCACTTGCTAGGGAAGATGTAGGAGGTTTAACGGTAGATGCCGAAGCAGACGAATTCTTAATAGCAAGAGCAGACAATATGAACTGGTGGAGAGTTCCTGTGGGTAATCCGGGTGAATCAACAGATGATGCTGGGCCGTATTCGAACACTGGTTCTTTGACCAATTTGAATGTCATAGAAACCGGCGTTGTATCGGTAGCTCCTCTGATTGATGACACTTTGGTGATCGTCGGTAAAGAGGGTTCCGGTAGTTCCGGTAGTACCACCAAGATATACAGATTCCGATTAGGTGGAAGCGGTACTAACGGTATGCTATCAGAACAATTCTCCGTAACTGGAGACTATAACTTCACTGGTAGCGCGTATATCGGCACCGTTTTGTACTTAGCTGACTCCGACAGTAGTTCTGTAAAAATAACTACATTGAGGAATAATATTCCAGAAACAACAAATGTAGGTGCATATACCTCTACATTAGCTGTTTCAACTGGTGCTGGAGAGTCTTTAGCTTCAACCAGTACACCGGTATTCGCATTTAACGTAACAAGAAACACTGATGTGAGAACCGAAATTACTGAACCGGTAGCTAACTTTGCAACAACCAGTTCTTCAATACCGATTACAGGTCGCATAAACGATCCTAGCGTAACTGAAGTACTTGTTGGTGTAAGACTGGATAATATTGAATTCTTTGCAGATGGAACTTCACGAGATTATGTCAGTGCTTCTGAAAATGAGTGGACGGTATCTGTGGATGAGGGAGAGGGAACTGGTACGTGGCACTTCGCAAGTAATTGGTTCGGAGACTGGCAACATGCTGGTGGATTAGCAGAAGTCGATGGGGCATGGAGGTTTGCTGCTAACAACCAATTCCATTTCTGTGATTCGGGTAGGTGTTCTGGTACTCTTACCATGAATGAACCTGTTGAGCTAGACGGTACAGCTGAACTTGAATTCGAAACATGGTATGGTACGGACTCGTTCCCTGAGGACGACGTTAAATTAGTTGAAATTTCAGTAGTAACTAAAGATTCATCTGATAACGACGTTATAGGAGACTGGACAGCCTTAACTCAGATCGTTGGTTCTGGTTTCACAAGTTTCGTAGAGAGCAGTAACTTCGTGGTTTGGGACTATGACGCCGATGAAGCATTGTACTCTAAAGCTGTAAGTTTCGAGGCGACTGAAATAGACGCTTATCGTACTGATTTCACTAGAGATAACCCAGGCCCAGGATTTTCAGACGTTGGATTGAGTCTTGCTAACTATGTTGGAGAACGTGTACTAATAAGATTCCGATTCGACACTATGAACGGATGGGGTAACGATGGAGAGGGCTGGTTTATCAGCGACATAGGTATATCAGGTGAAGGTTTCTCTGGTATGAACGCTACGGTAACACCTATAACCCCTGTAACCGATTCGAGTGGTGTGACCTGGTTTGGTTCATATGCAGGAACAGTTACTCTGGATGACGGTCTTAATGCTGTGATGGCGATTGCTACACAGGGTTATGAGCCAATGCCTGCGGGAGCTAGGTTGATAGGTGAATCTACTCAAAACGGATACTTGGACTTGGTCGGTCCTAATGTGGCATTGGGTAATATAGATCCTGTAGTGAACGTTCCAACACAGACGTTGATGGGTACGGTAACTGACCTTAACCTAGATACTATGACGATAACACACTTGTTCTATACGGGAGCAACCACTACTCAAACGAAGAATTTGAAGGTCTACACTTCGATGCCTGCTACAAGCTGTAGTACAGCACCACCTGCAGGATTCTCTTGTGGAGTATTCTCACTGCCGGTTAGTTTGGCTGAGGGTGTTAATACAATTACCGCGCTCAGTTATGACGGTTCTGGTAATGCCAGTACTAGTGTGTTTGAGATAATACTCGATACAGAAGGACCAATTTTGACAGCTCAGAATACGTCGTATCCTATTGGTCATATTTCGGCCAGAAAAGGTGAAATGATAGTATTTAACGTAGAAGTGACAGACAACGTAGGCATCAATGCGGTAAACTTCTATATGCCTCAGAGTGGTCAATGGATACCGATGGTAGCATCGAGTACAGTACCAGCTGCAGTGCTGAATAAATGGGGTATTACTGGTAACTACCTATTACCGATGACAGTACCTGATTCACCTCCGGGTAGAATTAACTTTGCTGTTGCTGTACAAGATAATGCGGGTAACGTAACGTCTGGTGCTGTTTACGCTGATATTAGGGCGTTCTTAGAAGCTTATAGGTTCTATCTGATGCCAGGTCAAAACATGATATCGTTCCCACTTAAGCCTGATTCATCCTATGATGATGCTAACGGTAACAACTTAGTTAGCTTGTTAGGTAACTTGACTACTACTATAGATAGCATCAAGTACTACGATGCAACTAATAGTCAGGTACCTCAAGAAGACAGGTGGTCAATCTATGATCCACAGGTTCCTGAAGCATCTGACTTGTTGAAAGTTCAGACTGGTAAGGGATATTGGATATCTATGAACGAAAATACATCGTCGACTACGATATTCCAATATGACGCGGCCCTTGCAGAAGGACTGCCTCAAACGCCTCGACCTATAGTTTGGAGTTACACAGGTAGGTTCTTGGAACCAGGTACTGTACCTCCATCCTATGAAGTTGCTGCAGGTTGGAACCTTATTGGTTACCACTCTGAAGATAATATACCTGTATCTACGGCACTCCGTAGCTTGGATGTTCCATTACCAACATGGGCTTCCTTGTACCAATACAATAACTACATTAACTTCAATGCAGAGGATCGATCATCTGAAATAGTGCTTGGTGGATTCAAACGTGAATTGACAGATGGTACTATGACTATCGGTAAGGGTTACTGGTTGTTCATGGTTCAAGATGGAGTACTTGCTCCATAATAACCTGAGTACAGCTATAAGCTGAGCCAAATATAGTTTAAAGCTAAAAGCCCCCCTTCATATAGGGGGGCTTTTGTCTTGCACGTTAATTTAAATAATGATAAATTGAGTTTTGTTCTAAATTAAACTATCTTCCGCGAGAGATAATTGAAACATAAGATCATATTGCTAACGCTTGTGGCGTTGGGTATTGGTTTGGGAGTTTTCGTAAATACAGTAGACGCCCAAAGTATACCG
>DCAJ01000019.1:4612-6687 GCA_002311455.1 Anaerolineales bacterium UBA1136
CGAAAGGTGCTTCCTTTTCTGGTGCCAACTATGGTACTAGCCCTAATTATCTTAATTTTCCAGGAGATATACCTAGTACGACTGTTGTAGAAGGTGCTATTAACGGACAGACCATAAATGTATTTATAGACCCAGCTGAGCCTTCCACTACTACATACAAGACTGGTGGAGGTATTATTGCGTCCCCAGGTGCTCCTATATCAGCAACTTCTATTTCCGAAAGGTTGAATGTATCTATCGGTTCCTCCGCAAGTGGGGCGATATATACTGTGTCGGGTAATGTTTCCTCTTCAGGATTAGGTGCAGTAAGTGATGCTACTGTCAACATAAATTGGGGGGATGGTACTGTATGTACACAAACTTTCTCTTCTGGAGGGACATATAATGGAGTTCATGGATACGATGCTGATGGTATCTATACTATCACGGTGATAGCATATAAAAATGGCATTGGCGCCGGACTCAGTAGCACATTAATAAGTGTAATAACAGTCGTTGCTCCTACAGCAACACCTGATACATCCCAACCAACTTTTGGTGGCGGTGGCTTCTTTGCTCCACCCCCAGCTGCTACTCCTACACCCACGCTGGATGAATTATTAGAATTAACCGTAGAAGAATCTGTTGACCAATTTAATGATGCGGATGCTGAAGCTGTAGCTGGATGGATTTCCAAATTATCTGCCAGTAGAAGTGCAGCTATATTTGAATTGATGGATATTGAAAAAGTAATCGAAGTATTTGCTACTCTTACAGCAGAAACAGCAATAGCAATATTAGAAGAAATAAATCTCAGTAAAGCTGCTGAAATTATGTTTAATCTAGATGAAGAGAAGGCTGGAGAAATATTTTCTGGTTTGACTTCTGAAACTGCAGGAAATATCTTCGATTTAATAGCTGCGACTAAAATAGCAGCGATTCTTGTATTTATCGATTCTACTGTAGCAGCTGATATATTTAATTATGTTTCGGATGATAAAGCGGTAGCAATATTGGAAAATACTGACCCCTCAAAGTCTGCTGAAATATTAGTGCTGGTCAAACTTTCAAAAGCTGTTGGCATAATTGAATTAATAGATGTTAATAAAGGTGCTTTGATATTTGAGGTCATTGAAGTAGAAAAAGGAGCTTTCATATTAGATCAGATTACAGCCTTAAAATCCGCTGATCTGTTGTCTATAGTTTCCGCAGTTCAAGCGGGTACTATTATGGAACACATACAAATATCTTCTCTGTCTAACATTATAAAATATATGCCTGAACGTAAAATGATATATAGACTGCCTGTTATGTCGGCAGAAAGATTTCATGAACTACCTGCAAAAATAGTATTGCAGGTTTTGTCAAGTGTTCCCGCTGAAGCTATAACTAAAGAGGTAGCACCAGTCCCAGTTGGCAAGAAACCTGAAGTCGTTTTATCAAGCCCTGGTTCTTCCGTATATCAGCAACCTGGAGTGAGTGAAGGCCAGTGGTTCACAATAATTTCTAGTCCTCATCCATTGGATAGAGTTGTAGCTAAATTTGATGAAGAAACTGAAGAGCTATTTATAACTATAAGAGACCAAGATCCTAATGCTATAGGAGTGCCTGTAGCCCAAGGTGAATCGCTATACGCTGCATTTAATATAGGTTTCGATGGAGATGCTTCGGATAAACTAGTGCTAGGTCATATTAGGTTTTATGTCGATAAAACTTGGTTGGACCAAAAGAATATACATAAATGGGCAATACAGTTGAAACGTTACGATGAAACAATAGGAAAGTGGGTTAGTTATTCTGCTAAACGTGTTACTGAGGATGCTGATAAAATTTATTACACTGTAGCCGTACCTGCGTTCGCTAATATGGCTGTGATAGGTTCTAACTCAATTCCAGAGCCACAATTTACGGTTTCTAATCTAGGAATAAGTCCGATTTATCCTATTTCAGATGAAGATTTTAATGTTACTGCAAGAGTAGTAAACAATGCTTCAGACACATTAATTTATCCGGCGAATTTATGGATTGACGATACAATTCAATCCAGTCAATCTATCGAGATAAATCCTGGTCAGAATGTAACATTTAAATTTGTT
>DCAJ01000020.1:0-168 GCA_002311455.1 Anaerolineales bacterium UBA1136
GGAAATGTTGTCTATGACATCAGGATTAGCTGATTTCAATGAAAATTTCAAAGGCAAAGCAGGCCTATTTTCTGCTCAGGAATGGAAACCAGCTGATAACATCAATCTACTACAGTCTGGGTATAGTTCGCCTGGTAACTTTCAGTATGTTGATACAAATTTGGTATT
>DCAJ01000020.1:234-3690 GCA_002311455.1 Anaerolineales bacterium UBA1136
AGCATTCTTGGAGCCATTGGGTATTTCGGCGGTATTTCTTAGTGAAGATACAACACCAGAAAATACGGCGCGGCCTTATGACGATATATCTAATTATGGTGGTAGTTTTGGTAATCTTATTGATGCTGTGCCATACTCATTTGAGTATTACACTAAGGGACAAGGCCGGATTAGGTGGGCGTGCTGTGGCCTGATATCTACCCCAGAGAATATGGCACGCTGGGGATATGAGCTATATAGCGATAACGGTAGGGCAATATCACGGGAGAATCGGAATGTTCTTATTCAATCTTTAGCGAAAAATCCTGTTAATTTTCAGGGTTCTATGCAGAACTATGGATACTTCATGGCCAAGCGTATACTTGCTCTATCTGATGCCACGGAAATAACTGCTTATGGGCATCCTGGTGGAGGTGGAGGATACTCATCTCTGCTAAGATATTCTCCGGAATTAGATTTATCCGTTTCGGTTTTAGCTAATTCCACGCTTTCGTTTCAAGGTTATTGCGGGGAACATGCTCCGCGAACCTGCATTGCTGTCGGGATATTTGACGCATATTCTCAATAATAGTAACGCTGCAGTAGCTCAATACCTAACTAATTAAATCGTTCTGTGGAATGTACTGTAGTTTGGTCGCATGAGTGTACTACACTGCGTATAGGCATATATTACACAACCTGGTTATTTGTTACCAGTAATACTAAACCTCATTAGTCCGCCAGGATGTACTTTGTTCTTTTTGAACCAGCCCTGGTTTACCTCAAGAGCATAGCGTACTGCAATGGGGCTTCGGTGTATTTTGGTTGTTTGAGGCTGCATATCTGAAATATGTACTATTTGTCGGATTTCGTTGATAAATGCGACCGAGAGCGGTAAATATGTATTTTTCATCCACATAGAAACTCGATAGGTTGTGGGATATACGAATAGCATACCGTTATTCCAGGTAAGTTGGCGGCGGTCCATTAGGCCGCGCATGTGTTCGACGGGGGATCTTGCAAGTTCCACCTGTAACATGTGACCGTCGACAATTATTGAGGTAGTTTCCATTGCGTGCTGTGCATATGAATGTGATGCAGGTTAGGCGACTGTACTTAGATATATTAACTGTTAGCTGCGCTTATCAACGGGTTAATAATACTAGGGCTATTATTGAAAAACCTAAACCTGATAGTTTGGTTAGTGTGATTGGTTCTTTGAATATTAGATACGATAGCACGACTGCTATTACAACTTGTAGGCTAGTTATAGGGAAGACTATACTGCCTTGACCTCCCTTGGAAAGTGCAGTAAACACTGTGTAAAAGGCTATGCATCCTAAAGTGCCACCAATAAGGCCTAATGCAACAGAAAATGGAGTAAATGCCAGTGGTACTTTGGCGTTATTTTGAACAATTAAGACCATACCTATATAGGGCAAGGAAGTTATAAGTAGGTAGGTGGGAAAGAGTATTTGATTTTCTGTAGCGATTTTGTTGCTGAATGATGCGAGGCCCGCACAGATCATTGATATCGTAGCAAGTATTATTGTGGTGTTCATTCTATCTCCAATGTATTAATATCTATATCGGGTCTTGGTGGACGTATGATACAGAAGTTTGATGTGGTCTGAAGTGTGCTATCGGGTAATCTGTTGTACATTACCTGGTACGCTAACTATATTTGGATGATACCATCATTTGGGCCATACGTGACTGGTGTGCGTTTGGTTGTAGCTAGTTGCATATAAATGTAAACTAAGTTGACCAATATTTGGAAGATATGGTTGCTGTATTGTTAGCTTGATTTAGCGAATTAGTTGGATGCGATTTTAGAATGATCATAATCAAATAGAATAATTGATAAACAGGTGAGAAATATGGAGTATCGCTCTTTGGGAAGAACTGGCATTAAGGTAAGTAAGCTTTGTTTAGGATGCCTAACTTTTGGGGCAGCTACTGAACCGGGAGATTCGTACGATATGATTGATCATGCCATAGATGCTGGAATAAATTTCTTGGATACAGCCAATCAATATGGTCTAGGTAGGTCAGAGGAAGTGACCGGCGAGGCTCTAAAGCGAAACGGTAAAAGAAGTCGTATTGTGTTAGCTACTAAGGTATATAGAGTGATGGCAGATGATGACCCTAATGCCGCTGGTGCGAGTAGGAGGCACATTATCGAGCAGTGCGAGGCAAGCCTAAGAAGATTGCAAACAGACTATATTGATCTATATCAAATTCATAGACCTAGTGTAGATATACCAATCGACGAAACCTTGAGGGCACTAGACGATCTTGTTACCTCAGGTAAGGTGAGATATATAGGCAGCAGTACTTCTCCGGCCTGGAAGATAGTGGAATCCTTGTGGGCTTCGGAAGAACTCGGCCTGAATAGGTTCGTCTGTGAACAACCTCCATACAATTTGTTGGATAGGCGTGTGGAGCGGGAAATTATACCCATGGCACAAACCTACGGATTTGGAATTATTCCCTGGAGTCCTATTGCTGGTGGATTGTTAACTGGAAAATATCTAAAAGATCAAATGCCTGAGCAGGGTCGCTATAAAGATATGACTGGTAAGCCCTGGCTTCAATCTACTTTTACTGCGGGAGCTCTTGATGCTGTAGAGCAATTGATACCGCTTGCTGGTGCAAAGGGCTGCTCTCTTANNCCGCTTGCTGATGCAAAGGACTGTTCTCTTACTCGGTTTGCATTGGCTTGGGTTATGAATAGGCCGGCAGTAACTAGCCCGATCATGGGTCCGCGTACTATGCAGCAGCTTGAAGACAATTTGGGAGTACTGAACATCACTTTTACAGAAGAAGAGTTAGCACAAATAGATGAGATAATTCCGCCAGGAAGGATGGTTTCGCCATTCTACAGAGACGAGGGTTTTGGCCCACATTTATATCGTTGGTGATAGACGCTATAGCTAATATCAAAACGTTATGATTAAAAAATGCGTCGATATAGAATTCGAGGAGATTTTTGGCATTATCAATGATGCAGCTCAGGCGTATCATGGTGTGATACCTGAAGATGCGTGGCATGAGCCTTATATGAGTAGGGATGAGTTGAGTAGTGAAATTGAGGCTGGAGTCGAATTTTGGGGCGCCTATGTTGACGAACGCCTTGTTGGAGTGATGGGCGTCCAGTATAAACAAGATGTGACACTTATACGTCATGCGTACGTACTGACTAGTGAGCGCCGCAATGGTATCGGAACCAGGTTGCTGACGCATTTGGAGCGTGAGACGAGTAAGCCAATACTTATAGGTACCTGGGCTGAAGCTAGTTGGGCAATAGAATTTTATAAGAAAAATGGATACAGGCTGATTTCAGGTAAAGAGCGTGGTATGCTTTTGGATAAGTATTGGTTCATATCGGATGTACAGGCCGATGCCTCAGTAGTGTTAGCCGATGCAAGATGGGTAAGAGGTGATAGATGAGTGGGATTATAATGTATGGTACGA
>DCAJ01000020.1:3699-5183 GCA_002311455.1 Anaerolineales bacterium UBA1136
TTGGATAGAAATGACATCGAGTATAGATGGGTAAATATCGATCAGGAAACTGAATATGTCGACTATGTGATTGACATAAATGAGGGACTTAGGATCGTTCCGACTATAGTTTTCGCGGACGGATCAGTTTTGGCTGAACCATCAGATCGCGATCTTGCGTTGAAATTGGATCTAGAAGTTAAATGAATTTATGGTATAAAGCGAATCGGTGGCTAATCGATACTTGGCGCGGTGCTGGGTTAGTTGAGGCTCCGGGCGATGGATCGACCGACGCAAGCGTGGCTAAAGACAGTGTTGAGATAAATGAAAGCAAAGACGATTATGAGCGTGCTTTAAGCATCATAGATAATGTTGATCGGGTAGTGCCGTTTCTAAAAAAAGGTCATGATGACTGAGTGCAAATATTGAAGATGGTAATAATGATGGAGTTTATTGATGTCTGAAGAAGATTGGAAGGGCATTGACTTACGAGGACGGTTGACCTCGGAGCAATATCGTGTGACACAGAGCTGTGGTACCGAGGCACCTTTTAGTGGTGAATACTGTTATTGTGATGATGATGGTGTGTATAGATGCATTTGTTGCGGTAACGATTTGTTTAGCTCTGACACAAAGTTTGACTCTGGGACCGGGTGGCCTAGTTTTTATGCCCCTATAGCGGAAGCTAACATCAGTACCAAATCTGATGACAGCTATGGCATGCCAAGAGTNNTATTTTCTGATGGTCCGCAACCTACAGGTAGTAGGTATTGTGTGAACTCAGCCGCTTTAGATTTGCAACGTGACTGATTTCGACTGGGTACCCCTTCTTAGAGCTAAATAAGATATGTCAGATAACGACACTGGATCTCATAGAGGCAAGCTAAAGCTACTTCTAGTTGTGACCGCTATTTTGGCGGGCTGTAATGCATTGGTTGTGGGAGCAGCGATTTACATTTATACACAACGAGACTTGGTGCAGCGCGTTATTGGGGACCTGTTGATGCAAGAGGTAATAGAGGCCATATCTTCTTCGACAGTATTTAGTGAAGGCAATGTGTACCAGTTGGAACTAGATGAGCATATTGATATTTATGCTGCATTTCCTGTAAATCAACAGCTAACCATTCCGTTACGCACTTCGGTGCCGATAAAAACAATAATTCCCGTGAATGTCTCTTTGCCTATACAGCGGACTTTTGAGATACCTATAAGTACTACTTTGCCAATTGATACTGTACTAAAAATCCCAATTGAATTACCGATAGTCGGGCTGGTCGAAGCTACTGCTGATATAGAGGCTGAATTACCGATAGATATAGTACTTATTGTTCCAGTTAACACAAGCCTTGATATCAGCGCAAATGTGCCAGTTGATACTAGTGTTCCTATAGATACCACTATTAAATTGGACGTTGACACTGAAGTACAAGTGGATACTCAGGTACCGATATCAGTGTCGATTCCAATAGATTCAGGTATTTTTCTGGAGCTATTTAGAAGCT
>DCAJ01000020.1:5253-5518 GCA_002311455.1 Anaerolineales bacterium UBA1136
TATGCAATATAGGCCGAGATTGATAAGAGAACTATATTAGTAGCTAGGTTTTGCATCTCTCCTCTAATGATATGATATCCTGCAGCACCTACCATAAGCAATGTAAGCCCTGCTCCGGCCAAGGGTGTAAGTCTAGTTTGGATTTTTGTCAATCCGGGTAAAATCAACCCAAGACTTCCGAGGATTTCTGCACTTCCACTGAAGTAATGTAACGTAGGCGACAGGTCGTAAAACCAACTCATCATCTGGGGGAGGTTAGGTGGAA
>DCAJ01000087.1 GCA_002311455.1 Anaerolineales bacterium UBA1136
AAATCTGGGTGTGATTGTCCGCTGACTAGATCGGACCTGACGAGGAGAGTTGCAAATGCCTAAATTGAGCGGAGCACAAATCACCATGGAAGTTTTGGTCAAGGAAGGTGTTGAATACATCTTTGGCTACCCTGGTGGTGCCATAATGCCAATCTATGATGCCATGCTTGACTATAATGTGCATCATGTACTCACCCGGCATGAACAGGGTGCCGCCCATGCAGCTGATGGTTATGCAAGGGCCTCAGGTAAAGTGGGAGTGGCTATGGCTACCTCTGGACCTGGCGCGACCAATCTAGTAACTGGTATTGCCACAGCTATGCTGGATTCTTCACCTATTGTTTGCATTACTGGCCAAGTGCCTTCACAAGTCATCGGAACTGATGCATTTCAGGAGACTGATATAACAGGAATAACACTGCCTATCACCAAGCATAATTATCTCGTTACTGAAATAGAAGAGCTTGCAGAAGTTTTGCGTGAAGC
The DNA here is from genome assembly GCA_002311455.1 of Anaerolineales bacterium UBA1136. Classification (GTDB taxonomy): domain Bacteria; phylum Chloroflexota; class Anaerolineae; order Anaerolineales; family UBA11657; genus UBA11657. The sequence goes on from DCAJ01000087.1 coordinate 487, forward strand.
ATTTTACGTAGCCCAGTCAGGCAGACAGGGTCCTGTTCTAGTTGACATTGCAAAAGATGTGCAAAATGAAAAAATAGAATTTAGATGGAATGATGAACCAGTGAAACTGCCTGGTTATCGGCCTGACATGAGTGCGGACCAACATACTTTTCAGGAAGCCGCTGATTTGATCAACAATGCTGAACGCCCTATCATATTAGCCGGACATGGTGTTATCGCCTCAGATGCAATGAAAGAATTACTGAAATTTGTGGACCGTACTAACATACCGTTATCTATGACATTACTAGGGCTTGGTGGATTTCCAGCATCTCATCCACTTAATCTAGGTATGATGGGTATGCATGGAGAATCGTGGGTAAATAATGCAATACAAGAAGCTGATCTACTTTTAGCATTTGGAATGCGGTTTGACGACCGTGTTACTGGGAATTTGGCCAATTACGCAAAGAAGGCTAAGAAAATACATATTGAAATCGACCCTACAGAGATAGACAAGAATGTTAAAGTGGACATTGCAATCATAGGTGATTTACGGGAAATGCTAGAGAAGCTGCTGCCATTTACTAAGAAGGGCAAGCATGAAGAATGGCTAAACCAAATCGAATCACATAAGGGAGACTCGGCCGTACGTGATATCAAGCATATGCCTGATATGGGCCGTCTATATGCCGCTCATGTTATTCATGATATCTGGCGTCTAACGAATGGAGATGCCTTGGTTGTGACTGACGTCGGACAACACCAGATGTGGGAAACTCAATATTATCATCATGATAGCCCGCGCTCTTTAATAACTTCGGGTGGTCTAGGCACCATGGGATTCGCATTGCCAGCAGCTATGGGAGCAAAGCTGTCCTGTCCTGATAAGGAAGTATGGGTCATCTGCGGAGATGGTGGATTTCAAATGACGGCAGCAGAACTCACCACTATGGCTCAGGAAGAAATTGACCTAAATGTTGCCATAATCAATAACGGATACTTGGGCATGGTACGGCAGTGGCAAGAGTTTTTTTACAATGGTAGGTATTCTGCTACTCCAATACTCAGTCCCGATTTTGTGAAACTAGCAGAAGCACACCATGCCACTGGCATTCGAGTATCACAGCGCGAAGATGTAGAGACAGCTGTCCGAAAAGCTCAAAGTACGCCAGGGGTAGTAGTCATAGATTTCGCAGTTGAAAAAGAAGATTCAGTGTATCCAATGGTAGCTACTGGAGCGGACTTGGATGACATGATACGAAGACCAAAACCAGAAAACATTTAGGATATATCATGATGCACACAATTATTGCCTACGTGGAAGATAAGCCAGGTGTTTTAAATAGAGTAGCGTCATTATTTCGTCGTCGCGGTTTTAATATTGAATCTCTGGCCGTAGGTCATACAAACATGCCAGGAATTTCCCGAATGACCATAATGGTAAACGCTGAAGAAGAAAACGTGGCTAGACGCATTGAGACAAACCTGTACAAATTAGTCAATGTGCTACGTGTAGATGATTTAACACACAAATCTCCAGTGGCTCGAGAATTGGCTCTCATCAAGGTCAAAGCTGACGGTAAAACTCGCAGTGAAATTGTACAAATAGCGGATATTTTTCGCGCTAACATTGTAGATACTGCATCTCAGACTCTTATACTTGAAATTAGCGGTACAGCAGAAAAAGTAACTCGCCTATTAAACATGCTAGAGCCGTTCACAATAATTGAAGTACAGCGCACTGGAGTTATAGCAATTCAACGAGGAGATGACCAAGATTATTCTAATCCCCCACTATTTGAAACCATGTATAACAATAAAAATGGACGTGGGCATTAGATTATTTAGCAAACGATCACAAATTCTGACATCCAATTATTAGCGGAGGACATATGGCAACAATCTATTATGATAGTGATGCTGATCCCAGTATTATAAAAAGCAAAAAAGTAGCAATTATCGGTTATGGTTCACAGGGGCATGCTCATGCCCAGAACCTAAATGATAATGGAGTTAAGGTCATTGTAGGCCTGCACGAAGGTAGCAAAAGTATAGACAAAGCGAAGGCGGATGGATTGGAAGTCATGAGTGTATCTGAAGCATCAAAATGGGCTGACGTGATCATGTTGCTTGCACCAGACACAGTTCAACCAAGAATATATTCTGAGAATATAGAGCCAAATCTAACAAATGGAAAAACTCTTATGTTTGGACATGGCTTTAATATACGCTTCAACACAATCGAGCCTCCAGCTGAAGTAGATGTGAGTATGATTGCTCCCAAAGCTCCTGGACATCGCGTACGTGAAACCTTCGTTGAAGGTGGTTGCACACCAGGACTGCTAGCAGTCCATCAGGATGCCTCCGGTAAAGCCAAGGATCTAGCCTTATCATACGCGTGGGGAATTGGCGTCACTCGTGCTGGGGCACTAGAAACTACGTTTGCAGAGGAGACTGAGACTGATCTTTTTGGTGAACAAAGTATTTTATGTGGTGGTGTTAGCGCTTTGGTTAAAGCTGCATTCGAGACACTAGTTAAGGCTGGTTACCAACCGGAGGTCGCATATTTTGAGTGCGTGCATGAGCTTAAGCTAATTGTTGATCTGATATACCAAGGTGGATTGAATTATATGCGCTACTCAGTTTCCGACACAGCAGAACATGGTGATTACGTAGCAGGTCCTCGAATAGTCACTGAAGAAACCATCGGAGCAATGTCACAGATCCTGACTGATATACAAAGTGGAGCTTATGCAAAACAGTGGATTGAAGAAAATGAAAATGGCCGTCCTTGGTTCAACAAGAAAAGGGTTGAAGAACAAAGCCACCTGATTGAAGAAGTGGGCGCAAAATTACGTAGTATGATGCCATTCATCGATCCAGTTACTATCAAACCAGGGGAGTAATCAACAGCCTACGGAGAAATAGATTTTGCCATGACAAACTATGTTTCTTTTTTCGATACTACTCTAAGAGATGGTGAACAATCGCCAGGTGCTTCAATGAATCTTGAAGAAAAAATC
>DCAJ01000115.1:0-1081 GCA_002311455.1 Anaerolineales bacterium UBA1136
CTAGTAAGTATTGCAATAAATCAATGAAATGTATACCTTGTGTTACCAATGTGCCTCCATCCATTGCCCAGGTCCCCCGCCAGGATGAAAGATCATAGTATCTCTGGGGTCTACACCATCTCTGACGCACTGTTCCCAATGCCACTTTACCCAGCTTGCCAGACATTAGATCAGCTCGCACTTTCTGCACAGCCTTATTGTATCTATTCTGATATATCGGAAATATCTTTACACCAGCGCTATCAGCTGCAAATTTCATTCGTTCTAAATCATCCCAAGCTAATGCCAAAGGCTTTTCGACCACAACATGTTTGTTATAACCAGTAATGACATCAATAGCATGAGCAGGATGCATACCATTTGGGGTAAGAATACACACAACATCAATGTTTTTCTGTTGAAGCATAGTGTGATAATTGGCATACGCTGGAACACCATACTTGTCCTGAAAAACCTTCCGTCTCTCGGGTAAAAGATCGCACACCGCAGACAATTCAGCATCCGGCATTTTAGTAATAGGATCAGCATGAAAATTAGCAATGCGACCACATCCAATGATTGCAAAACGAATAGGGGTCATAATTACACCCTGGCTAGTTTATGTTTATCAAGTGATTCTAAAAGATTCTCGACAGATTCTATTTCCATTGCTAACTTCGAATCTTTAGCATATGAACCAAGATGTGGTGTCAGAATCACAGTCTCAATCTCAGTAAGTGGACCGGTGTAAGGTTCATAACTGTAAACATCCAGAGCTGCACCTTTCAAGGTTTCATCTTTCAATGCTGCAACTAGTGCATCCTCATCAACTATACCACCACGCGCCATGTTCACCAACATTGAACCCGGGCGCATAGATGCTAATTCTTTTTCCCCAATTAGAACAGTGCTATTATCTAACGTGGAGACATGTATGCACAATATCTCGCTCTCTAAAAGTAAGTCGGAAAAATCAACCAGACGGACGTTGTGCTTAGCTGACCAGTCCACGTCTGGCACCAAATCGTGACCTATAACTGTACAACCCATAGCAATCATGAGTTGTGCCACCTCCCTACCGATACGACCGAGACCTAAAATT
>DCAJ01000115.1:1122-2305 GCA_002311455.1 Anaerolineales bacterium UBA1136
AATTGACCAATCTCTTTACGCCAGATCCCTTGACGCATATTTCTATCAGCCATTGGAATATTTCTGAGCAAAGCCATAACCATACCCAAAGTTAGCTCTGCCGCAGCACGCGTGGGACCGTAAGGTGTGCTGCGGACTACAATACCTTGCTGCTTGGCAGCTTCTAAGTCTATGTTGTCAACGCCACTACCAAGACGACTCACAACAAGTAGATTTGAAAAACGAGATAGTATATCTGCGTCCAACTTTTCCAACCCCGCGATTATTCCAATACAATCGCTTCCAAGCGAAAGGACCTCTTCGCCACTCAGGCGTCTCTTCTTTGGATTCATTTGTATGTCAAGACCACTTTCTTGAAGCAATTGCAGTGGTTCTGGACCACATTCACCAAATGATGAAGGAGTAACAAGAATTCTCATATTTAATGTTCCTTATCAATCAGATAGTACATGACCCTGTTCTATTAGATAATTGTAAACCATCTCAGCAATAACTTTATGGCACTGCTAGCTCAAATTACCACAGCAATTGCATCAATATACTAAACGTATTAATTCCATAGCTTCTGCATAGTCCACACCAACAACTGACCCCCAACGACGTGCTATAGACCTAAGAGCCTCCGTTGAACGCGGATGCGGAAACCTGCGACTTTCGCCATCATAGGTCTGCATTGCATCTATTTTTACATCAATCGTATCTGTAATATTAACAAAAACATTTGGTCTGAATCCACCATGATACTTTTGAAAAGACCACTCAGTAGATGAAGGCACCTCAAATGAATACAATTCTCGAACGGGGCACTCCGACAATGGACGAACGGCAGTCATAGTAGCTCGAAAGACAACTTCATGATCTATATTTAAATCACCGTTGTGATGAGTATATACCGTGTGAGGTTGTATATCATCAATCAAATCTTCTACAATCTTTACAACATCCAGTAGAGCCAAGGTATCAAACCGATTATCAGGAAGATTATAAGTAAACAAATCTTTTGCACCAATCAATTTTGCAACACTACCACTATGATCACGAAGTTCCTGTAATACTGACTGATCCGCCTGTTCACGTTTTTTGTAACGAGATGTGACACCTTCGCCTAAAATAGCAATAAACACATCATGCTCTTCCTTTACCAAACGAGCCATCGTTCCTCCACATCCCAAAACCTCATCAT
>DCAJ01000115.1:2448-2628 GCA_002311455.1 Anaerolineales bacterium UBA1136
TATTGATATATTATTTAGCTAAAAACTTAACAATACTAATTACTACACAACGATATCAAAGATTTTGATACACGATTGGCACCAAAGCCATCAACCAAATCTTGGGACCTAATTGACATTTCGGCACGCTGTTGCGAGTCAGATAGTAATGTGTCCAACGCTTCAGACAGATTCATTGGC
>DCAJ01000006.1:0-155 GCA_002311455.1 Anaerolineales bacterium UBA1136
GTAATAATTCTCACATGGCTAAATCCGATAGCCAAGCGTTCTTCTACAGCCATTCCTACAAGTATGCCAGCTGAAAACCCACCTGCATAAGCTGCTATGCTATAAAAGTTTTCTAGGTTATCAAGTACTGATTTTATGACCACGATCCACATCAG
>DCAJ01000006.1:353-778 GCA_002311455.1 Anaerolineales bacterium UBA1136
AACACGACCTAGAGGAAGAGATCAATTCAGGTGCCATGACCAGGCTGGCGGGTGTATCAGAGCAGCTTAGCAATGCGACCAATATTCATATGGCAATAGCTAATATACCTACTGAGCGCTGTTCTACCACTCACTATCACACTAACTGCGAATCAGCTATTTACGTATTATCTGGTACCGGCTTGTTTATACATGGCAAAAATATGCAAATTGAAGATGAGATATCTGCCGGTGATTTTATCTTTGTTCCTGAGGGCGCATTACATCAACCAGTCAATACCGGAGACACAGAGCTAACCTTAATAGTGGCAAGAAATACTTCAACTGAAATAGTAGAGGAAAAGCCTAGCCTAGGTAGAAAAGACTGCTAGAAGCAGCAGACCATATCATCCTTGGAACAAGCGGAACGGCTTTGGGAATATTAT
>DCAJ01000006.1:994-3110 GCA_002311455.1 Anaerolineales bacterium UBA1136
AGAGTACGATAACAACCTGGTTCCCTATCAATGCAAAACCTGCAAGAAATGGCATTTATCTCCGAAAGATAGGCAGACACCCAACAAAGTATGTCCTAAATGTATTGGAAACAACGGTCAACGTAAGGCGCTATACAAAACACAAAGCGACGCTGCTAATAGAGCTGACATACTAGCAAAAGAACAAAAGGTAGACCTTACTGTTTACAAGTGCCCACATAACCGCGGCTGGCATCTCACGAAAGGACAGTAAACCAACGGATATGCTAAAGCTATCGTGATGACCCATACAGAAAATAACATTACCAATCTACAGACAATCCTAGACGATATCCGCTCTGTATCAAACAAAAATAACCTCAAATATAGATTGGAGTTTTTATACGAGAATGATATTGGCGCCCGCATAAGATTGGCACTCGTAAACCCTCAGAATGAACCCACCTACAACCGTATACTTGTCTCGGGTAGAGGTTTTACGGTAGATATGCAAACTGTATTGGATGAAGAACTACTTATCGAAATAAAAAAAGACCAAAACGAATGGACAGTAACCTACAGCGAGACAGTTAAGACTGCTAACCACAATGACAGTCAACCAGTAATGAGTCAGGTCGTCAAATCAATCAATGATGTAATTAAGAGTAACAATTAATCTATCGGCACAACTATAACCATAGGGAGTGACAATACAATGAGCACGGCTATGACAGTACTAGGAGAAGTTCCAGTAAATGAATTAGGTTTCACTCTCTCCCACGAACATCTTGTCATGGGAAACAATACTGACAGCGTTTGGCATATTTACCCATCGGAAGTACCTGGTATGCCTCCGATTTCAGCGGATGATCCACTCACTCTCGAAACTCTCGGGGCAGTCAGGCGATCACCATCAGTTCTTAAAGACAACTCTGTTATGCCTGGAGAGGACATAATGATTAAAGAGATGGAGTACTTCAAATCTGCCGGAGGCGGTTGTATTGTCGAAGTAAGTTGTATCGGCCTGCGCGGAGATGCAAGCATGTTACGACGACTTTCCGAAGCCACTGGCATCCATATAATAGCCTCAACGGGATACTACCTTGAAGGATCCTGGCCAGAATATGCTCACGAAGCTACCGTCGATGAACTCAAAAAAATCATGGTCTCTGAATATGAAAAAGGTATAGATGATACCAGCGTCCGGCCAGGAATTATTGCAGAAATGGGGACCTCAAAAATAACTCCCGGCGAGGAAAAAATGCTCCGTGCCGCCGCCCGTGCCTCTCAAGAAACCGGCCTTGCAGTTTGCACCCACGCCAACGCAGAGGACCCGAAATGGTGTCAGAATAGTAGATATTCTAACCGGTGAAGGTATGCGTCCAGAACGTATTATTATTGGGCATTTAGGCTCCAACATATTTGAACAGCGAGTGGCTGTACTTGAACGCTTTCCCGAATTGGCCCTCGCTTACCTAGATTATGCTAAGGCTGTGCTCGACTGCGGAGTAACAGGAGCCTTTGATGTTTTTGGTAAAGAATATTATATTGACAGTCGGGGATGGAAATTGGCTAGTGACCACCAAAGAATAGCAGCAATACTTAAGTTGGTCGACGGTGGCTATGCCTCACAATTGGTGCTAAGTCACGACATTGCAAGTAAATTTGGTCTACACACATATGGCGGCTGGGGATACGATCATATCCACGCACATGTTATTCCAAGACTACAGGATCAAGGAGTATCAGATTACGATATAAGAGAAATGACACTCAACACTCCAGCACGCCTCCTGTCGATATCAGACTAACAAGAATTCCACTTCAAGCTACTTATGGAGATAAAAATATAGGCTTAGAAATTATCGACTCCTGCTGTTCCGATGGTTGTTCAAGAAATTCACCGAACTCTTCGTAAAACGCGTCAGGCATACGACCAAATGATCGTACAAAAGACTCTTGCCATCCAAACTCGACTAGATCCTTATAGTAATTCTTGATGCGATTTACAGGTTCAGGACCGCCGAGATCCAACAGCACCATCACAGCAACTCTTCCCGCAGGACACTGCCAAGCGTTACCACTCTCCTCTGCCTCAACTTGATCTAACGGTGTACTGCAATTAGATAGTACGTCA
>DCAJ01000006.1:3183-3439 GCA_002311455.1 Anaerolineales bacterium UBA1136
GGTGTACTACAATTAGATAGTACGTCAGAACCAGGTACACCATTACTAGTTCCGTCAATATTATCTCGATTTTCGTATTCGGTATTAGTCTGTCGGAACCAATCAACAAATCCATCTATAAAATCAGTCGCTCCAACGTGATCTGCCATGAGCAGGCCAAGAAAATCAGCGATGCCCTCGTCCAGCCACACAGGTCCCGCCAGAGGAACTTCTCCTGGACCTTCCATGGCGGGGGGACGCGCATTAATAACGTGAG
>DCAJ01000104.1:0-239 GCA_002311455.1 Anaerolineales bacterium UBA1136
CTTGCTCAACATGTCGCCATGATCTCTGGTCGCAGTAATAAAATCTGCGAATACAACACCATCGTCTGCAGCTGCCTTATCCAAGCTTTGCTGTAGCACATTACCACCCGATATTACGATCTGCCCCCCATGCTGATTGCCTACCAGAGGATTTAGTAGATGATTTGGTACGTTCGCGTCGTTGTCCTGGTTCTTGCCGTCAAGCGCACCATGCCCAAATTCATCCCATGCCACTGACC
>DCAJ01000104.1:311-5468 GCA_002311455.1 Anaerolineales bacterium UBA1136
CTTATATACCTTTAGTGCATAAAGTCGTTCTTTAGTGTACCAATCACCATCTCCCATTGACTCTGAAATAGCAGCAACATCTGCTGCCGATATATTTATGTCACGACCAGAAGACTTAGTGACTTTTACTACTCCAGAACTCGTACCTTTATTACCCATGTCGCCTCAACATATGTTTAGTATTCGGGAAAACAGGGCGAGTAACATAACACGCCCTGCCAATTCACCACAAGTTAGTACGTACACCATCTATATAGAAAACAGAAAATCTACTTAGCCGATTGAACCCTCCATTTGAAGTTGAATCAGCCGATTCATCTCTACTGCATATTCCATAGGTAGCTCCTTAACCAAAGGCTCAATAAACCCTGACACGACCATTGAAGAAGCCGCTTCTTCGGAAAGCCCTCTACTCATTAAGTAAAACATCTGATCCTCTCCTACCTTAGACACTGAAGCCTCATGACCAATAGAAACGTCATCCTCATCAATCTCTATGACCGGATATGTGTCTGACCTGGATGCATCATCAATAAGTAGCGCATCACATACAACGTTCGATCGTGACCCACTACATCCTTCATATACTTTTAACAACCCTCGGTATGTAGCTCTCCCACCATTTCTAGATATAGATTTTGAAATTATCTTAGAGGTGGTATTTGGAGCTCCGTGCACAATCTTACCACCAGCATCTTGGTGCTGTCCGGCTCCTGCAAAAGCTATAGATAGCACTTCTCCATGCGCCCCGGGCTCTAGCAAGTACACAGAAGGATACTTCATGGTGAGTTTAGACCCTAGGTTTCCGTCTACCCATTCCATGACAGCATTCTGATATGCTGCTGCTCGCTTTGTAACGAGATTATAAACATTAGATGACCAGTTCTGTATAGTTGTATAGCGACATCTAGCATCTTTCTTGACGATAATCTCCACAACAGCCGAATGTAGCGATTCGGTCGTATAGCTAGGAGCCGTACACCCTTCTACATAATGCACAGTAGCGCCTTCATCTACTATAATAAGCGTACGCTCAAATTGACCAGCGTTACTAGTGTTTATACGGAAATATGCTTGTAATGGCATCTCAACGTGCACACCTGGAGGTACATATATAAACGAGCCTCCAGACCACACTGCAGAATTCAGTGCTGCAAATTTATTGTCAGTGGGTGGAATTAGGGTGCTAAAGTATTCCTTAACCATGTCTTCGTGCTCTTTTAGCCCGTCGTCCATACCAAGAAAGATCACGCCCTGATCTTCAAGGTTTTTCTGTATGTTGTGGTACACAACCTCCGAATCATACTGAGCCCCTACTCCAGACAGAAACTTCTGCTCTGCTTCTGGTATCCCAAGTTTGTCGAAGGTATTTTTCACTTCATCAGACACATCGTCCCAATCTCTAGCAACTTCCTCTTGTGGTTTGATGTAATAGTAAATATCATCGAAATTTATCTGATTCACATCCCCGCCCCAATCGGGCATTGGTTTGCTAAAGAATATATCGAGTGATTTATGCCTGAATTCCCTCATCCACTCTGGTTCCTTCTTCATCTCACTCATTTGTTCAACTACATCATGATCTATACCTTTACGAGACTTGAACGTATAGGTGTCTTTCTCATGAAAACCATACTTCTCAGTATAGCTTTCATTAATAGTCGCCACAACGGCTTGTTCTTTGTCGGTCATATGTCCAACCTCCCATTTGTACGATTATAGGTCAATATCGCTTATCACAGTTCGATTTGCTAACTGTAAGTATTTCGTATCCACTCGTAGCCAAGCTCTTCTAGCTTCTTTGCGAGATCAGCCCCACCACTTTCAACTACTCTGCCTTCAAACATAACATGAACATGCTCAGGTACTACATAATTTAGAATCCTCTGATAATGAGTTATCACTAATACTCCCAATTTAGGACCCACCAATCGATTAACTCCCTCGGCTACCACCTTCAATGCGTCGATATCTAGCCCAGAGTCTGTTTCGTCAAGCACAGCGATAGCTGGCTCAAGAGTAGCCAATTGAAGTATCTCGGCCCTTTTCTTTTCGCCACCCGAGAAACCATCATTAAGATAGCGGCCCGCAACATCGTGAGATATATCCAATGAGGTCATTTTTTCCTTCAATAATTTACGAAACTCGGGTATAGGAATTCCCTTATCCTCACTGTCCTCAATTTTTCTACGTGAATTTATCGCTGTCCTCAAAAAATTGGCTACCGTCACGCCCGGAATAGCAACCGGGTACTGAAAGGCCAGAAACAATCCCATTCTGGACCGTTCATCAGGCCCAAGATCTAAAATATCCTCACCCTTAAACACAATCTGTCCATCCGTTATATCATAACTTGGATGCCCCATCAATGCATGAGCAAGAGTACTTTTCCCACTTCCATTGGGGCCCATTAGTGCGTGAATTTCACCTTGTTTTACCGTAAGATCAACCCCACGGAGTATCTCATTGCCTTCCACCGAAACATGCAAATTACGTATTTCAAGTACTGCACACATATTCTATATAATCTCCATTAAATTTAACCAATGAGAAGTATAACATGTTACTATTAATCGAGGTAGATTACCTTGAGATAATCTCCTAAGCCTTCCATATCCATCAATTCACTACTCACCCATCCTTCGTTCATAGAAGGTCTGGTAGATTCAGTGATAACTAGCCAGCTATTGTCCTCATTCCTTCCAGATATAATAATACAATCTCCCTGAAGCAGTTGTCCTAACACACTATATGCAGTGCTGGGCCCTGTCCGAACATTTACCGATATAGCATTAGGGCAGGCCCGGACAAGAACCATTGTCGGAGTTGCTGTAGGTAAAGTCCTTGCATAGTTTGTTGAAGTTAGACTATCCGAATACATGATCAAAGCTTCATCTGTCGCAGTCATTTTCAATGCCTCAACAGTAGCAGTATGCATAAACGATATTTCTGGTATATCAGTAGCCACAATAGATATTTCCAGTGCCGCACTGGCTTCACTTTTATTGATAGCTGGCCGATAATCACCTCCGTACTCCTCATTAGTACGTACCGCGCCCACCAAATAAAGCCCATAACCTATAGCGCCTATCATAAACAAGAATAACCCAGTTGAAAGAAGCACTGACCAAACATCACTTTTCCCTTCATATTCTAGATTTACTTCACTCTCATCAGCACGAGCCTCCATATATTCAACTATCATAGCATTCTTTTTAACCCAAATCGCTCGATATTCATTTCGTTTCTTAGCATCTGAAAGTTCGCTATAAGCCCATTCTAGTTCAGATAGCTGTGTACCATCATCCAACTCATCAGAATCTGGTTTGAGCAATCCCAGTTTCATTCTATAGGCTGCTTTTATCACGCTCATTTCGGAGTCAGAACTTATTCCCAATATTCCAAATGGATCCAATTTAGACATATATTGCTTTACCCAAATAGTTCTATCAAACTAACCTTTGACACCACTCACTGAAGCTGTTATACTCGACATAATCCAAGTTTACACACAAAATAACTCTACTCACCACAACCGGAGACCCATGGTACCTACCAACGAAACACAGCAAACCGAAGAATCGCCTAGCGTACTTATCAGAGACGCCTTAAGGGAAGTTATGGACCCTGAGTTAGCCATGAATGTTGTTGAGTTAGGCCTTATCCGCGACATATATATTGATACTGATTCAGTAAAGATATCAATGATTCTGACAACACCATTCTGCCCTTATGGACCTGCATTGATTGAATCTGTGCGAACTGCAGCAGAGCAAGCATCTGATGTACCGACTTCAGTAGAAATGGGTACCGAGATGTGGAATCCAGAGATGATGGAGGAAGGTGCCGGAGGCGATTGGGGATTGTTCTGATAGTGGTACACCGTACGCATTAAGTCAAACTATAATAATCTTTCCAGCTTCACCTACAACCACTTCGCCAACAACGCAGCTATCTTCATTACCGTATCTGTTCAGCGCATCCAGCAAATCATGTGCATGTTCCGCTCCTACAGATAACAAGAGTCCTCCAGAAGTCTGTGGATCAAATAGCATCATTGCGTTCCAATCTTCCAACTCTCTCTTATACACAACATATTTTTCATAATATTTTCTATTAGCAATAGCCCCTCCTGAGAAGTGCCCTGCCTTAGCGTAGTTCTGGCTACCATCAATCCAAGGTAGACCATCAATTCGCAGTTCAATAGAGCATCCGGCGCCATCGGCCATTTCATACGCATGACCAACAAGTCCGTAACCCGTCACATCTGTCGCTGCGTGCACATGTGGATAAACAGCATTTGCAGCTTGAGAACCGGAAACATTAAGTCTGTTCATAACTGCAACACATGCATCCAAGTGCCTCTGATCGATCTTTGCTTCTTTTAGTGCAGTTGTCATCACGCCACTACCCAAAGGCTTTGTAAGCACGAGCAAATCTCCATGCTCAGCTCCACCAATCCGTAAAATCTTATCAGGATGAACCAAGCCAGTTACTGCCAAACCGTATTTGGGTTCCGTATCCCTAACAGTATGACCGCCTGCAAGATATGCACCAGCCTCTCTAACTTTATCCAATCCACCCATTAACACCGCTTCAATGATCGTGGGTTCCATATCGTCTGGCCACGCCACCAAATTAATAGCCATTTGGGGAACTCCACCCATAGCATAGATGTCAGACAAAGCGTTAGCTGCAGCAACGCTGCCATAAGAATATGGATCATCGAGCACTGGTGCGAAAAAATCTGCCGTAAATATCAGGGCCTTCTCGTCATCGATTCTCAGCACGGCAGCATCATCAGGACTACTCAAACCCACCAATAAGTCCGAATGCTGTTCTTCGTCCACTTGATCGCCTAGCGTATCTAAGATATCCCCCAGCACCTGGGGCGAAAGCTTACCCGCTCAACCAGCACATGATGCTAAACTAGTCAGTTTTATCTCTTTACCACTACTCAATCTTCTGTCGGGGCTATTCAACATATTTATATTTTATCATCACTATAGATATTAATAAGCAGCAGCAAGCACATTGAACCAACATTTCCTTTGCTACTCAACTCGCATCCCAGTTACTAGTCAATACTGTTCATGGCAAGCAATCCATAAACAGGAGTCGGTATTTTTTCCTTACGTGCCTTTAGTTGCATGGCCA
>DCAJ01000062.1 GCA_002311455.1 Anaerolineales bacterium UBA1136
GCCCATGTCGGAATGAACGATCAATTTTAGTACTACTACAATTGGGAGTAACAATAGAGCTCCAATGATGTATGAATGGAGTGCTGCTGTTAGTTGCGTACTCCGATAAAGTTTATTGTACGAGCGACCTAGTGTTAGACTAGCTATTAGCGGAATAGGTAAAAAAACAATATATGTTAGTTTGGATATCATTCCGGCCGCAAGTGCGAGACCAACTATGAATTTGTGTTTGTTTTGATGTGGTGCAAGAGCTAATTTAGCGCTTGACCATAAAAGCAACATTGCAAAAGTAGCTGCATATGGATCAGGTAACTGCATCCTCTCAAAAAATAGTGCATATGGCACTAATATGTATATGACACCAGCGATGACTGCTGCTTCCTTGGAATGGAACCGTTGTGCAAAAGACAGAATAGCTGAGAATCCTATAGTAGTTATCAATATAGTAGCTGCGCGTGCTATCCACACGCTACTGTTGAAAGGCCAGAACATAGAGGCCCAGATTACATTGAATAGCCGTCCGTCAGAGGCTGCGTGAAAAGGCTGCCAGTCCCACACGAGCCGAGCCCACCATATATGAGCTGCTTCGTCTAGAAATACGGGTAACTCGTCAAGGTTGCGGAGCCTAGTCCACCAATATACCCAAATCGTAATAAGACATGTGGATCTGGGTTGCAATCTAACTACCATTCACTTAGTATTCCCGCTAGCAAAGCTGTACGTGTAGCCATGCTGGCTATTGTTAGAGCCTCATCACTAGTATGGGCACCATCTCCCTGTGGTCCTAGACCATCGAGAATTGGTACTCCGTAGGGCGCGATCATGTTTGCATCTGAACCTCCGCCTGTACTGCCTTCCTCTAACGAAATGCCTAGAGCTGTACCAATTTCAGAGGCGCGTTCGAATGCTTTTGCAATTTCAGGAGTTCGTGGCATAGGTTCTCGTTCTATTCCGCCAGTGACATGTACTTCACTACCAGGAAGACATGCCTCTAAGCTGTTAACCAATTTGATCATTCGTTCAGCTTCTGAGAGAGTGGGCACACGCATATCTACGGTAATATGGCATTCGTCAGGCACTACGTTAGTGCGTGTTCCACCTGTGATTTTTCCTACACTTATAGTGCTTCCAGCATCGTAATCGGTTAGTTCTTGTAGGGCAAGTACTTGGTGTGCCATCTCTTCGATGGCATTGACCCCATCCTGATGGGCTGCACCAGAATGCGAAGCCTTACCTTTGGTCATCACTTCAAATCTGGCCACTCCTTTTCGGGCAGTTTTCAATTCTCCGTCAGGTAGTGCGGGCTCCATACACAGTACTAGATCAGCATTCTGACCAAGAGATTCTATCAATGGTCGTGATGATTCTGATCCTACCTCTTCATCTGATGTAAGTAGTAGAGTAACCGGTGCCGCAGGCCAGCGGTTACTGTTTTGTAGTGTCTGTAATGCGAAGATCACCTGCGTGATGCTTGCTTTCATATCAATGATACCAGGCCCATACATTTTTCCATCACTTATTCTTACTGAGTTCTCTGACAACATTCCTATGGCATGTACCGTATCGAAATGGCAAAGTAACAAAAATCCACCCTCAGTATTGCCATTGCTGTCAGGCCAACGTGCCACAATGTTGTCTCCAGATAATGGTTGGCTGTCAATCATTATGTCCGGATTGAGAGGCGCCAGGATTTCTACCAGTCTTTCTCCTAACCGGTCAAGAGATATTTTGTCTGTTGAAGGGGATTCGAGTTCTACTAGTTCTTGCAGCATTACTTGCATTTGTGACATTTGATTTTCAAAAAGTTGTATTGGGATTGGACTCATGACTTGAAATTCCTTTCACATGTATTTTCTTACATGTACTATATCTGTGTAGCCTAACCTAGTCTATTATGGAATGTAAATTAGCGTGTAACACATTCATTAATCGTATAGTTAGTGTTACTTGAGTGATATCCATGGTTGACGATAGTATATACCTGTTATACACTTTTTTTGTCAGGGTATTTTTTTGTAGTGCAGTAGAATTTTAGCGTGTCTACTATAAAGCATGGGCTGAGGGCACTTGCTCTGATACGATTAAATAAAAAATGACTAATGTGAACAGGAAATTTTCTGCTCCACGGAATCGTCTAGCGCGACTTTTACTTACTCTTTATGTTGTCTTTAGCATATTGGTAACTGCTTGCGGTGGAGGTGCCCCAGCTCCATCTGAAGAAACGACTGAGTCAGTGGCAGAACCCACTGAAGTTTCAGTAGAGGTTGAGCCAACCAAGGTAGTTGTCCCCGTAGTTGAGCCTACATCTATGGTTCCAAGTACAGAAAAGGAAGAGGAAGAGCAAGCAGAAGAAGCTGCTCCTGTAGTAGAGACAGTTGCTGCAGTCATTTTGACTGTATTGACTGGTCGAGTTGACTATATGCTACCCGGTTCTGAAGATTGGCAGCAAGCACTTGGAGAGGCTATACCTCTAGACATAGGAACACAACTCCGTGCATATCAACTTTCCTCTGCGCGTTTGGATCTGGCAGACGGGTCCAAGGTACTAATGAAGCCTGTCTCTAGATTAGATATGACCACCTACGTTCATGAACCTGAAACACCGGTCACACAGGCCTTTGTGGACATTCCTGAGGGTGAGGCTGCTTTTGATGTCAATGGTCCATTGGCTGGTGCAGATTCATCATTTTT
>DCAJ01000121.1:0-3492 GCA_002311455.1 Anaerolineales bacterium UBA1136
GGTACTGGAAACATGGAATTACATTTGTCGCGAAGATTGCAAGAACGTCGAGTGTTTCCTGCTCTTGATATAGATAGATCGTCTACGAGGAGGGAAGAACTACTACTAGGTCCAGATCTTACACAACGAGTTTGGTTGATGCGTCGTATGTATAACCAGATGATTTCTCCAGCGCCAGCAGGTGCAGGTATGGAGATGGGAGCTGCTACTGAAGCAGTGATGCAGCAGATTCGTCAGTCAGCGAACAATTTTGAATTTCTGGAACAATTGGGGAAAGACTCCGAGTAGTCTTTGCGGTAGATGACTAGAAGAGTACTGTACATTGTCGGTTGGTGAATTGACAAGACTATCTGGTTAAGTGCTACGTTCATTAATAGTACGTTACAGTGTCCATATTGTACTTATATTGATAGTTGTTGGAGCTATTGGAGTATATGCTTCAGAACTAGACATAAGATTTCCAACCATACTTATAGATTATTCCAAACTTGATCAACCAGAATTAGAATCGCTTAAGGATACTTCTAATACGATCAATTCAGGGGTGTTAGCCCCTGAGAGCAGTAGGCCGAGTGATCAGATCACTCGTACTATCAATATTCGTACTCATATACCAAGTCGACCCAGGCAAGAGGTTATTACATATGTGGTACGTTCGGGTGACACCCTATTTGGAATATCGGAAAAATATGGCATTACTCCAGAAACCATTCTATGGAGCAATCCAATTTTGAAAGATGACCCGCATTTGTTGCGCCCTGACCAGAAGTTGCTAATATCACCCGTAACTGGCGTTTTGCGAATTGTTTACGAAGGTGATACTGTAGAGGGTCTAGCTTCTGTGTATCGTGCCGATGTGGAAGATATAATTAATTGGCCGAGCAATTATCTTGATTCCGAAAATCCTGAACTAATTGAAGGTGATGTGATTGTGGTGCCTGGAGGAGAGCGTGATTTTGTCCAGTGGACCGTTCCGCGTTTAGCTAGAGGAAAGCGTAATCCGCTTCCGATTGGTGCTGGTCCTGGTGCTTGTTCGGGTGGTTATCAGGGTGGTGCTGTAGGATCGGGTGGTTTTATATGGCCAGTCGGCAATCATTATCTTTCTGGTTTGAATTATAGCGGATATCATCCTGCTCTTGATATAGCAGCTGGTTATGGAGTGCCTATATATTCTTCAGATGGTGGAGTTGTAGTGTTTGCTGGATGGAGCAATTGGGGATATGGCTACATGGTAGTGGTTGACCATGGCAATGGATGGCAAACACTTTATTCGCATCTTTCTCAATGGAATGTAAGTTGCGGTCAATCAGTGTATCAAGGTAATATATTAGGACTTGCAGGTAGTACTGGCAATTCATCTGGACCACATTTACATTTTGAGATTAATTATCAGGGGGCACGTCTTAATCCCTGGAACTACCTACCCTGAGGTAATTACGTTTGTGAAACTCTCAGTGATAATTCCGGTCTTCAATGAGGCAGAGACTATTAAGGAACTTGTTGAACGCGTTCGAAAAGTTCCCTTGGAAAAAGAGATTCTACTTGTAGATGATTCATCTACTGATGGAACTGGGGCAATACTAGCAAAACTTAGTTCCGACCCAGATACATTAGTATTGTCACATCCAGTAAATCAAGGCAAAGGTGTTGCTATAGCTACTGCACTCAAGGTGGTCACTGGAGATGTTGTTGTGATTCAGGACGCTGATTTAGAGTATGACCCACAAGATTACCTAAAACTGATTGAGCCAATACTGCAAGAAGGTGCCAATGTGGTTTACGGAGTGCGAGACCTTAGGAGCCAACGGACTATAATGCGTTTAGGCAACAAGATGCTTACTTGGATTGCTGGCATACTTTTTCAAGTAAAGTTGAGGGATATGGAGACTTGCTACAAGATGATGACCAGGGCAGTATTTCAAACACTATCGCTCGAGTGTAGGCGTTTTGATGTGGAGGCGGAAATCACTGCAAAAATTCTTCGTGCAGGTTTTACTATAAAAGAATGTTCTATTAGTTACAATGCTCGTTACGATAACAAAAAGCTCTCTCCGTTAGACGGATTACCAACACTTCAGGCATTAGTTAAGTATCGGTTTTTTTCGTGATGGAACCTGACCTATTTGATCATGCTATGAACAGCCGTATGGAATCCGAAGCTCCACTAGCTGCTAGGATGCGACCGCGTGGCTTGGACCAGTTTGTAGGGCAGCAGGAAATAGTAGGTCCAGGTCGGCTGCTGCGGCGTGCTATCGAAAGTGATCGTCTATTTTCATCTATCTTATTGTGGGGTCCGCCGGGTAGTGGTAAGACGACTCTAGCAAACATTATTGCCAATACTACCAAGGCTCATTTTGTAACATTGGGTGCAGTGCTCGCAGGTAAACGAGAATTACGTGAAGTGATAAAAGGTGCCCGAGAAAGACGAAAGCTGTATGGTATTCGAACTATACTCTTTGTGGATGAGGTTCACCGCTGGAACAAAGCACAGCAAGATGCCCTGTTACCTCATGTAGAATCTGGAGAGATCGTATTAATAGGTGCTACCACTGAAAATCCTTATTTTGAAGTTATTAGTGCATTGGTGTCACGCTCTCGAATATTTCAATTTCATCCTCTTTCCGATAGTGATACTCGCCAAGTGTTGCGGGAGGCTATCAACGATTCTAAGCGTGGTTATGGTACTAAACCCATAGATATATCTCCAGAAGCTATGAATCACTTAGTGGCGGTGGCGGGCGGAGATGCACGCAACGCCCTCAATGCGCTAGAGTTGGCAGTCGAATCGAGTGAGGCTGATGGATCAGGCGTCATATCAGTTACATTGGAAGTTGCTCAAGAATCTATACAAAGAAGAGCCGTACTTTACGATAAGGATGGTGATGCTCACTACGATACTATCAGTGCTTTCATCAAATCTGTGCGGGGTTCTGATCCTGATGCGGCTTTGTATTGGCTAGCCAAAATGTTATACGCTGGTGAATCTGCCCGTTTCATTTTGCGTAGGCTCATTATATTAGCAAGTGAAGATGTAGGCATGGCTGACCCTACCGGCCTGTTGGTTGCAAGCGCTGCTGCTCAGGCCTTTGAGTATATCGGTATGCCCGAAGGAGTGTATCCTATTGTTGAGGCAACTCTTTATTTATCCACAGCTCCGAAATCAAATAGTGCTAAAAGTTATTTCGAAGCATATACACTAGTTGAAACAGAAGGTCAGGTAGATGTACCTAAGCATTTGAAAGATGTTAACAGAGATGGCGATGCTTTAGGGCATGGTGCAGAGTACGTCTATCCTCACAATGAGGCTGGACATCATATTGGTCAGCAATACATGCCTAACGGATTGTTAGGTCGATACTTTTACCAACCAAGTGACCAGGGATATGAAAAAGAAGTAGATGAGCGTCTCCAACGTTGGAGATTAGCTCAAAGAGCAGTCCTTGGTGTTGAGAATAACCAATACGAATCTCCACTGAGTGAAACTGAGTGAAA
>DCAJ01000121.1:3577-3773 GCA_002311455.1 Anaerolineales bacterium UBA1136
ACTGAGTGAAACTGAGTGAAAATGAAATAATGCAAACAAAGAGGTGTTGGCAACAAGTGATACGTGTCTGAGTGTTACTCAGCCAGTATCAAGGTCGTTTTCTCTCATATGAGAAATAGGCACACTAGCATGTCTGATTAGAAGTTCAGATGGTAGCATTAGTCTTGTGACTGTATTTTACTTATGCGTCCTGGAG
>DCAJ01000088.1:0-1328 GCA_002311455.1 Anaerolineales bacterium UBA1136
TGGAGCCGATAGTGACTGGGAAGGAGCACATGGGGTAACTGCTCCAGCTATTGCAGCGCTTATAATGCGACGATATATGTATGAATACGGCGTGCCGCCTGATCAGTTTTCAGGATTCGCAGTTAATGCGCACAAAAATGCTGCTACTAATTCAAATGCTATGTTTCGCAATTTAATCAGTAGGGAGCAGTACTCTAGAGCGCCCATGGTATCATCACCGGTTAATGTATTTGACAGTGCTCCAGATGCTGATGGAGCTTCTGCATTGGTGATTACATCATTAAACAGGGATTTTGTTCCAGGAAAAAGCATTCGAATTGCAGCATCGAGTCTATCGACGGATTCTTTAGCAATACATGATCGAGACGATATCCTATCTTTTTCCGCTGCTCAGACTTCAGCAAGATCTGCTTATAACCAGGCTGGTATAGATTCGAATCAAGTGGATGTTGCCGAGATTTACGATCGTTTTGGTGTTTACACAGCTATGTCCCTAGAAGCCTGTGATTTTGTGGGTCGGGGGTCTGGATGGGAGATGGCACAGAACGGATCCATAAGTCTTGATGGGAGTTTACCAATATCAACTTTTGGTGGTTTGAAAGCTCGGGGTAACCCTGGGGGTGCAACTGGGGTATATCAGATTGTTGAGATAGCGCATCAGTTGGCTGGTACTGCAGGAAAAAACCAAGTTCCGGATGCAAAATGGGCACTAGCACAATGTCTGGGCAGTAGTGGGGCCACAGCAGTTACGCACATACTACAAATGATTGATAGCAGATAAAGACAACCGGATAGTTTTTGATAGGGTTTTTAGGTAAAATAAAGTTGGCTATTATTGTAAGTTAATTCATATGGATGTTTTCTTCTAATGCAAATACCTAGACATTGGCGACTTCAGAAACAAAGATACAGTCTTTTAGGAGAGGTATGTAACCGCTGTGGGGTAAAGTTGTTTCCGCCTCGTGACGTTTGCCCTGAATGTTCTCATGACGCACAGACCTTGTATCAGTTCACCGGTACAGGGCATGTCCATTCATTCTCTCAGGTTTTTGATCCTCCAACCGGCCATGTAGAGAATACTCCCTATATAGTGGCTTTGGTTAAGTTAGAAGAGGGACCTATGATCACTGCTCAATTAACAGATGTAGATAATGATCAAGTAGAGATAGGTATGCAGGTGGAAATGGTTACTCGTAAGCTGAGTGATGATGGAGCAGAAGGCATGATAGTGTACGGATATAAATTTCGTCCTCGATTACTTGGCCAGCATTCATAAAAATCCGGATATTGGTGATATTTGTCCTCATTTTTTTGGAATTTTATTAAAT
>DCAJ01000088.1:1354-7094 GCA_002311455.1 Anaerolineales bacterium UBA1136
ATTAAATTAGAACAAATGTCTTGACACTCGTATTCAAAACTAGTAGAATTTCTAGTTCAGACCGGCAAATATCTTAATGTAAACTTAACTTCAACTTAGCTTTTGTCGGAAAGGAGCAAACACACTATGTATAATCGAGTCATACTAGCAGGAAATTTAGGTCGTGACCCTGAGCTACGTTACACTCCTAGTGGCCAGGCTGTAGCTAATTTGAGTGTTGCCACGAATGAGAAATGGAAAGATAAGGATGGCAATAACCAGGAGCGTACAGTATGGTGGCGTATATCTGTTTGGGGTAACCAGGCTGAAACCTGCAATCAGTATCTAAGTAAGGGACGCCAAGTGTTGGTTGAAGGGCGCATGAATTGTGACGACAATGGAAACCCACGCACATTTCAGCGCAAAGATGGAAGCTGGGGTGCTACCTACGAAGTTACTGCGCAAGTAGTTCGTTTCTTGGGAGGTAGAGATCAGGCTGAATCTAGTGGTGCAGATGTGTCTGAATATGATGGTCCACCTCCTATGACTGATGAAGACATTCCTTTCTAATAATAACTGGATTAGAACGGGTTATGTAAAACTATATGTGCAGCCGTCGGAACACTACCGGCGGCTGTTTTGGTTATAGGAAGGATAGATGCACAATCAATTCGGGATGTGAAAAACTAAGTAAAAATATATGGATACAAAAAAAGATTCTCTAAATTGCAACCTTTCACGATTAGACTTAATCGGGGAACAACTTCGTGAAGCACTGTTTACAAAAAACTGTGCTAGGGACACAGCTTTAAGTCAATCACGTGCATTGATTCGTTTGTGCGCTAATACAATACGAGCTATTCACAGAGGTGACATGAAAGAGGCAAAACTGCTTTTGGATCAGGCAAGTGAGTCTGCAGACGAATTGAGAATGGTAGTAGCTGATGATCCGGATCTCTATTTTGCTGGTTACACTCAGGATGGTCTAAAAGAGTTTGTTGAGGCCAATATTTTATTGTCATTAGTGAGTGATGTTGAATTACCTGGGCCTGAGGAACTTCAGGTAGAGGCTTCAACTTATTTGAAGGGGTTGTCTGAAGCAGCGACTGAGCTTCGTCGCACAATCCTTGATATTATTAGAATAGACCATTCTAAAGACGCCGAGCGACTCTTAGAAGCAATGGACGAAATATATAGCCTTTTGGTAACAATCGACTTCCCTGACGCTATTACAGGCGGTCTTCGTAGGAATACTGACGTGGTACGCAGTGTGCGGGAGCGCACACGTGGAGACTTGACTATGAGTGTGCGTCAGAAGCGGTTGGAACAAGCTCTTTATTCGGTGGAAAAATTGCGAGGTAGTTAAACTCTTTGCATATCATTATTGGAGCATCGGAGGTGGCTGAATATGTGTATTGTAGGCGTGCCTGGTGGTTGCGGAGAGTCCAGGAAATATCCATCCCCGATTCTCCTGAGATGCAACATGGCACATCAGTGCATGCAGAGCATAATAATCGTGTTAAGTCTGCTATAGGTGTGCAATACTGTGGTTATTTGTTAGTTGTGGTAGGTATTGTTGCGGTAGTTTTGCTATTACTTGATGAAGTTGCTCGACGCGGATAGACGTTATTTCTCTAATTCGTTTTTTTGATAACACTAACTTGGAGTAGCATATACTAATTGATTCTATTAGTCACATTATTTATCGTTGTTGGCATCTTGCTAGTTTGGTTTGGTAGGCGCATTGTCAATAGTGCTGGCGTAGCCGACGGACAAATCGTTTACATGGATACTCATGGAAAGGGACGAGTTACTAAATCTCTGTACTCTAAGCGCTTAGGATTGAGTGGAAAGCCAGACTACTTGTTGCTTAGAAAGGGAGTACACATACCAGTTGAGGTCAAATCAAGTCCAATGCCAATCAAGGGAGCGTACCGATCTCATAAACTACAAGTTGCAGCTTATTGTCATTTAATTGAAGAATATTTTGGTGTACGCCCAACTTATGGCATAATCAAATATTCTGATGGTACCTATAATGTAGAGTATTGTCATGAATTGGAGAAGGAATTGACTGATATTGTTGGCTACATGCATGCTGACATATCTGCTGCAAATGTAATACGCTCACATAGATATTTGAACCGGTGCCTGGATTGTAGTTTTCAAATAGTATGTGGAGATAATTTGACTAGATAGTATAACCATGACAAAGATACCAAGCAGATTCCTTATATTTCACAACCCCCAGGTTTCTCGGTCACAGCAAATTGCCGATGAAATCAACAGGTGTTTGCAGGATAAACCAGGGCTAAGTGCTGCATCCTTGCTCATATCTGAATTGGATCACAATCCTACTTACAATGCTGATATGTTGTTGGCAGTTGGTGGTGACGGAACTATGTTGCGTGTTGGCAGGGTAGCTGCGCAGATGGGATGTCCGGTTTTAGGAATTAATCTTGGAGAAGTGGGCTTTCTCCCGCAAATACCTGAGAATGATTGGCAAGATGCGATTGATAGGATTCTCAAGAGAGACTTTGATTTAGAACCACGTATGCTTGTCTATGGGGAGCTTACACGTGAAGGTAAAAAGTTAATCGGACAGCATGCTCTAAATGAAATTGTTGTCACTCGTGGTGCATTAGCGAGACCTGTTCGTCTTGAAACTAAAGTTGATAATGCTGTACTTGCTAATTATGTAGCCGATGGAGTGATAGTTTCAACAGCAACGGGATCCACTGCCTACTCCCTTGCAGCGGGTGGGCCGATACTGCCACCGAATTTACGTAATCTTGTAGTAACACCTATATCACCGCATTTAAGTATGGGTAGTTCTGTGGTGTTGTCTGAGGGTTGCACAGTGACTATTACCATTCGAACTAATTATCAGGCTATTCTGAGTTTAGATGGACAGATCGAGATGGTAGTACTAGATGGGGATTGTGTGCGTGTACGAGCTAGCAATCGTAACTGTAATTTTGTTAGACTACAAGATCCCAATTACTTCTATAGTGACTTAAGTGAACGGATGTCTATAAGGGGGCTATAGTTTAAATGACAGAATCTGCTGCAAGCAATTCTACAGTAGATCGTGACGAGCTTAGGAAGAATCCTGTTCCAGGATGCATTAATCATCCCGGACGTGAAACAACTTTGAGATGCAATCGTTGTGATAGGCCAATTTGCCCAGAATGTGCGCGTAAGACCCCGGTAGGATATCGATGTACTGAATGTGTACGTCAACAGCAGTCTATATTTGATACAGCAATCTGGCATGATTATGTAGTTGCGGCTGTGATATCGTTTGTTTTGTCTGGTTTGGCAGGAGCATTGTTGGTGCGTTTGGGATGGTTTGTGATATTTCTTGCTCCTACTGTTGGCGGGATAATATCAGAAATCATAAGGCGAGCTGTTGGGCGGCGACGTGGCAAATACCTTAGTTATGTGGCTGTTGGATGCATGTTATTAGCTGGAATATTCAATCTTACTATGTGGGGGATTGTTTATTTGTTTATCGCTGCTACAACTGTATACTCACGTTTGCGTAGTATTTCGATCTAGTCGTCATGATAAGTGAACTAACTATAAATAATTTGGCCATCATTGATACTATTGAGCTCAATTTCAAACCTGGATTCAATGTGCTTACGGGGGAAACTGGTGCTGGTAAATCTATCATTATTGATGCCATTAGCTTATTGTTAGGTGGACGTGCTGATACTGTTCTAATCCGTGCTGGTTGTGATCAGGCATTAGTTGAAGGTGTGTTTGTTATTGAACAGCCAGTGCAAGATGAAATCAATGGTTTGTTACTGCGGGAAGGACTGGAGGATCCAGACAACTCTGGATTTATTACTGTGGGTCGGGAATTACGTCGAGGTGGTAGAAATATTTGCCGTGTTAATGGACGTACAGTAAACCTTGCAGTATTGCGCGATTTTGGGAGACTATTAGTAGACGTCCATGGTCAATCTGAGCATCTCTCGTTGCTTAGAGTGAGCGAGCATTTACCTCTTCTAGACCGTTTTGGTGGCTTGGATCAGCAGCGTGAAGAATTAAGTAGAATAATTAGAGATCTGACACTTGTAAGGAAAGAGCTTTCCGAATTACGCGACATTGAGATGAAAAAGTTTCAAAGAATTGACTTATTAAGTTTTCAGGTTGGTGAAATTCGGGCGGCTGCATTAGTGCCTGGAGAAGAACTAATACTGAGATCTGAGAGAGCAAAGCTTGCAAATGTAGAAAAGCTTTCGGAACTTACTGACAAGATACTTAGGGTATCGGGGTATGGTGGAGCTGAGGATGCGCAAATGGTAGCAACCGAGTCATTAGGTCTAATATCTAAATTGTGTGAGCAACTAGTTCGCATTGATCCTACTCTTCATAACATTAAGATACATGCTGAAAGTTTAGTTGAGCAATTGCAAGAGTTTACCTCTGAGCTACTTGTCTATAGGGAAGGCATTGAATTTAATCCTAATCGCCTACATGAAGTCGAAGAGCGACTGAATTTGATCCAGGATTTGCAACGCAAGTATGGTTCAGAGATCGATAATGTCATAGAATATGGAGACAATGCACAGTCTGAGCTCGACAGTATTGCCGGAAATACAGAAAGGATAAAAGAGCTAGAAATGTCCGAGCAATCTCTACTCAAAGAAGCTGGACTTTCAGGGGTAGCTCTTTCCAATAAGAGACGAGAGGTTGGCAAAAGTCTATCCTCAAGAGTAATGTTGGCTATGGATGAGCTCAATATGGGAGGAGCCAAATTCGCAGTTCAAACTAAGTGGAAGGATGATCCAACAGGTGTGCCCGTTGGCGATGGTAGGACCGTAAGAATGTATGCTAGCGGGATTGATTGGGTGGAGTTTCTCATTGCACCTAACAAAGGGGAAGGTCTTAAGCCTATCGTCAAGATAGCTTCTGGTGGCGAGACCTCGCGTTTAATGCTTGCATTGCGTGGTGTACTTGCAGTAGCAGATCGCAGGCCTACGCTTATTTTTGATGAAATTGATCAAGGTATAGGTGGACGGATAGGTGCTATTGTAGGAAAAAAGCTTTGGAGATTAAGTGAATCACATCAGGTTTTATGTATTACTCATTTACCACCGTTAGCTGGCTATGGAGATGTACATTTCAAGGTAGAAAAACAAGTGGATGGTAAACGTACTCGTACCACGGTTCATTATCTTGATGATAATTCGCGGGTGGAGGAGATTGCCGAGATGCTGGGAGGTCAGGATAAATCTGTTCGAGATACTGCTTTGAGTATACTATCAATGGCTGCCAGTGATAAGAAGGTGGGTGCCCCAGTATGAAAGACTCCAACGTGTATTAGCAGCGCTTGTTTGTTCTATAACACCCCTTTCTTGAAAGGTGCTTTTGCAACATTCACAAGAAAAACACCCCAATACATCTGCGCCCATTTTAGATTTAGAGCGGTCACATAACTTGGTATGTGTTTTGGTAATACCACTAGTCTAGAATATTGTGGTGGGGCAGGCGGGACTCGAACCCGCATAGGTTTCCCTGGCGGATTTTAAGTCCGCTGCGTATGCCAATTCCGCCACTGCCCCTTGACTTTCAATTGTACAGACACATCGTGTTTAGTCAACAAACTTATTGTCCAATAATCTAAGTTTCATTTGCTCGACGGACTCGTCAACATTCAGTAATGAGGTATTGAGAAACTTTTGAGCTTTAGATACGTCTAGTGTAAGGTCTCGTGGTCTTACTAAGTCAATTTCTGACTGTAGACCTG
>DCAJ01000088.1:7178-12272 GCA_002311455.1 Anaerolineales bacterium UBA1136
CCGAAATCCCAGCGATTTACTGGGTTCTGGGCCTGCTATATTTATAAAGCCAGTGAACGCAGTATTTGCTAATTCTAGTACACTCTGTGCAATTGTATCTACCCAAATTGGGCAACGGATCTCATCTGTAAATAGTATCACCTTGCTGCCCGACTTTACATCATCAACCAACCATTGGGTTTGGTGATCTAGTGGGCATATACCGTATATGAGTGAAGTACGTACTATAACGGCCGAAGTACAGTGTCGTAATATAACTTCCTCAGCAATGGCTTTGGCTTTACATATGGATGGATTGGATTTGCCTTTGCATTATCAGAATAAGGAGCATTATCTCCGTCTAACACCATGTCCGTTGATACGTGGACGATGCGGGTCGAGCTGTTTGCCACAGTCGATGCAATATTATTAATTGCAGGAACGATGGATTCTTCTGATCGGTTAGAACATGCAGTATGGATTATCACATCTGGTTTGTAGTGAGTTAAAGCTTCGTGTACATCACGCTTATTACATAGATTCAGATGTACAGGTGTTCCAAAAATTGATTTGTCAGGCGGCTTATAATGCCAACAGTAAATTAAATCCCATTCTCTGGCAAGTTTTGCTACCCTGTGCCCTAAATGTCCTGTGGCTCCTGTAAGAAACAAACGTCGTAATTTAGCGGTCAACTTTGCTTTTTAGTATCAGTATATTTTAATGCAATACGAGCTGCGGATTGTTCAGCTTGTTGTTTGCTTTTTCCTCGGCCAATGCTGTAACTTTTCTCTCCTATAATTACTTCAACTGTGAACTCTTTGTCATGATCAGGTCCGCTCTGAGCGATCGTTACATAATGGGGAGTCACACCTAAAGTACCTTGTGCCCATTCCTGTAGCTTACTTTTGTTGTCAAAGTGACTCTGATTCTCTAGAGATTTGTACGCCTCTTGCAGCAATAACGGTTCAAGAAACTTGCTCACGCTATGTATATCAGAGTCCAGATATATTGCGCCAACTAGAGCCTCAAATGTGTCGCACAGCAGGCTGCTACGTTGTCGTCCTCCAGAACCTTCCTCACCACGCCCCAATATAATTCTTTGTCCAAGTGCAAATTTGCTTGCTAGACGAGACAATTGCTCAGTACGTACTAGAGCCGAGCGTAAACAAGTGAGTTCGCCTTCACTGAGATCTGTGAACTGTCGGAATAATAATGAGGTGGCCACCAAATCTAAGACTGCGTCTCCCAAAAACTCTAGACGTTCATTGTCATCTGTTAATTCGTAGTTTTCATTCAAGCTAGAGCGGTGAGTAAGTGCTTGGAGCAGTAGATCAGGATTGTTGAAAATATAGCCTATACGTTTTTGGAGCGCTTCCAAATCAGTCATACGTATTTTTTTAACAAAAGTACTGAGTTGTGACCTCCAAATCCGAAGGAGTTGCTGATAGCCACATTTATACATTCATCGCGAGCAATATTAGGAACGTAATCTAAATCACAATCTGGATCTGGAGTTTCGTAGTGTATTGTAGGTGGAGATATTTGTGTTTTAATTGCTTGTATACAGAAAAAAGCTTCCAGCGCTCCGGTTGCTCCCATCATGTGACCAGTCATGGACTTTGTAGAAGAAATGGCCATTTCATAAGCTTTTTGTCCAAAGACGGTCTTGATTGCTCTTGTCTCAGAGGCATCGTTCAGCGGAGTTGCCGTTCCATGCGCATTGATATAATCTACATCTGAGGAATTTAATTCAGCTGTTTCCATGGCTTGTACAATAGCTTTTGCTCCTCCAGCACCTTCATCATGTGGCGCAGTGATATGAAATGCATCTCCTGTTATGCCGTAACCAGCTAATTCTGCAAGTATATTGGCACCTCTTTCCTTCGCTCTGGTTAATTCTTCGAGCATCAATACGCATGCTCCTTCACCCATTACCAAACCATCACGGTTCTTGTCAAATGGTTGTGGTGTCATGGAGAAATCGTCGTTTCTTCTACTCATAGCACCTAAACGATCAAATGAGGCTATACCTACTCTGCAGATAGTTGCCTCTGATCCTCCTGTTAAGATTGCGTCGCACATTCCATTCCTTATATACTGCCATGCCAAACCTATGCCATCAGAGCCGGATGCACATGCCGATGATACGGAAAGTGCCGGACCTTCTGCACCAACTTCTATGGCTACTAATCCACTAGGTCCATTTGGCATCATCATAGGTATAGTTAACGGACTTACTCTGCGTGGACCATTACTTACCATCTGACGTACTGAGTTTTCTAAGGTCGAGATACCTCCTATTGAAGAACTAATAACTACACCTACACGGTGAGAATTGTCTTCGGTTATCTCCAGACCGGAGTCCACGAGCGCCTGGTTTGCAGCAGCAATTGCCAACTGCTGACAGCGGTCGCGACGCCGTGCGTTAGCAGGGGACATGTACTTCTTTGGGTCAAACCCTTTGACTTCACATGCGATTTGCACAAGATAATCACTTGAATCAAATAACGTAATTGGTCCAACTCCACTAACACCTTCAACACAGTTATCCCAACTCTCTTGTGCTGTTAGACCTAGCGGGCTTAAGGCACCGACACCTGTAATTACGACTCGTCTCATATAGTTTGGTATATATACTACGATTTCATATTGTTACAACAATTACATAACTATATTATAAAAGTAGTTTGGCATCAAGGTGTAATTGTTGTAGCGAGATGCATCAATTCGTTTTGGTTAATACACTATTGAACATATTTAACGGTGTATTATACAGGACAGCTTGAAAATTTATTACAAGGAGCTTAGATAGGAATATGAAAGTCGCATATATATTCAATAGTCCGCATGCATCCACATATAAACTTGGGCAGATGATCTTGCCTCAACTCGAAGCCGGTACACACGGCGTTAATGTTGTTGGAATGTTTTTCTTTGATGACAACACATATGTTTTGCGTAAAGGTGACCCAGAAGGAGAAAGGTTGTCTAAAATAGCAAGTCAGAACGGCATGTTACTAATGATGTGTGATACGTGTGCTCTATTTCGTAACTTGGCTGAGGGAACTCCTAAATGGAGTTCTACAGATATACCAGATTCAGAAAAATGTGTTCCACTAGATACAGTGCCTGGAGTACAAGTTGGGTGTTTCCCCGATTTGTATTCGGCATTATCGGGTAATCTTCCTGACCAAGTCATAACTCTGTAGTACGTAGCAACTAGTAATCTTTGTTGGGGGTTTCATCAAGTTTACACTGGGATTTAGTAAGCTCAGTTGTACAGTGAAGTAGTTACACAACTGTTTCTGCTAGTCTAACTGTTCAATTGAGTTGGTATTGTTTTCATCTATGTCAGGCGATTTGCGAAGTACGTCGCGCTGTTTAGCACCTGATTTTGCTGGTCCAACTATGCCCGATTCTTCTAAGTCATCTATCAGCTTAGCAGCACGTGTATACCCAATTCTTAAGTGTCGTTGCAACATAGAAATCGATGCACGGTTTTGTGTTTGCACAGTTTTTACTGCAGTAGCATACAGTTGATCACGGGCTTCTTCTTTTGCAAGGGTTTCAATTTCATCTCTGAGATCTTGCGATTGATCAGAGTGCACTGATTTGGTTTTAGGTTCGCTAGTGCTAGTGTTCGCTTCCATTGAGGACGTGTTGCTATTTGAGTGAAATCCCCTCCAGTATCTTACTAGTTTGCGTAGCTCTGCATCCGAGACAAATGTGCCTTGCATTCGAAGTGGCTGTGCCGAATCAGGTGATTGAAATAGCATGTCGCCACGGCCGAGTAGTCGCTCAGCACCTGGATGGTCTAATATAACACGACTATCCACTAGAGAAGCTACTGCAAACGCAATCCGGGCTGGGAAGTTAGCTTTAATTAATCCAGTTACTACATCTGCAGATGGTCTCTGTGTAGATATAATGAGATGGATTCCAGTCGCACGGGCTGTTTGAGCAAGTCGTGTGATTATTTGCTCTGTATCCTCAGCTGATACCATCATAAGGTCAGCCAATTCATCTACTACTACAACGATATATGGTAAAGTATCTTCTTCTTTTTTGATAGCCTTTCTATTAAAGTCTTCGATGTTGCGAGCACCAGTATTCGAGAATTTAGTGTAACGATTGTCCATCTCCCTAGATATCCACTGAAGACTTGATACTACTTTGTTTACATCCACGATAACGGGAACTAGCAGGTGTGGTATATGACGATATACTGTCAGTTCTACGCGTTTTGGATCTATCATTAGCAGTTTTAGCTGGTCAGGTCTGTTTTTTAGCAATAGTGTTGCTATGATGCCATTGACGCATACACTTTTTCCTGATCCGGTAGTGCCAGCTATTAGTAGGTGAGGCATTGCTCTAAGGTCTGCACAGACAGATTCACCTGAAACGTCTTGTCCTAGACACAGAGCTAGCGGAGAGTTAAGCTTTTGATAGGATTCTGACTCCATCAAATCACGCAATGCTACCTGTGAACTATGTATGTTTGGCACTTCCATGCCAATATATCCTTTACCGGGCACTGGCGCTTCAATACGAACAGAAGCTGCTGCCAAAGCTAGCGCTAAATCGTCTGCAAGTGCTGATATTTTATTGACCTTAACCTTTGAGCGTTTGCCTGTCCTATTAATGACGAAATCTGGCTCTACACCGAATTGAGTAATGGTTGGACCTCGGTTGATTTCAACCACTCTGCCTGGTGCACCAAACGATTGGAGAGTTTCTTCAATTGTTTGTGCACGCTGCCTGTCATACTCATCGTCTGCTGCCAATTCTGCACCTACAGATAGAATATCTGCCACCTGTGGTAAATTCCACTTAGGTGCACTATCTTCGTCAAGTATTGCACTAGATTCCAACTCCTGAACCTCAGGTTTTTCAGTTAAATTAGTAGGTTTGGTGCGTCTATTTCTTTGACGTTTTGTTATATTAGGTTCTTCTGTCTTGTCAGATTTAATTGTCGTTGTGTTTTCTGCACTATTAAGAGGATTACGAGTTTTCACAGATCTTCTTGTGCCTATCTGTAAAATTTGGCTGGGCTCAATATATATGTTATCTAACAATCCCAGGATCTTCTTGGTAGAAGTTCTTAGTGTAAGGATA
>DCAJ01000088.1:12360-21277 GCA_002311455.1 Anaerolineales bacterium UBA1136
GAAGTTCTTAGTGTAAGGATAGTGCCTATAGAAAGCCATGCAATCAATATAATTAATGCTCCCACTAGACCTAGACCCTCTATCATCGCGCTAGAAAAATAATTTCCAATAATGCCACCACTTGTGGTAGCCGCTATCGTACTTAATGAGGTAATTAATCCCATAAATAGTAGGATCACTCCAAAGAACTGTTCTGGTGCAAACTGAGGCAGACTTTCATTAAAGTGTCTAATTATTATCCACGCACCAATCAGTAAGAATGCTATAGCAACTACAAAACGTCCTACACCAAAAAGATGATACAAATATTCAACGATTGTAGCTACAAGTATGCTCTGATTTGGAGAAAATAATGCTAGCAATAGTAGAATTCCGGCAAGAGCTAATAACACTCCCATTACGTCCATCTTTTGATCCCTTGTCATGTTATGTGTTATAGCTCTTTGGATTCGTTTAATCTCTAGCTCTAGTCACAGCAGTTCTTTTTACGTCTCACAAGGTTTGTGCTTCCCGACTTTTAAGTCTTGCCTAGAATGGTAGCAAGTGTAGTGCCAGAGTGCTTGGTCAATAATTGGTCATCCTGTGGTCAGTTTTAAACCCATTATATAGGCCTTAGTGCTAGAATTATTGAAACTTAAATGTACATGTTGTTATATGTAGCAAAGATTTGTCAAAGTAAGGTAGTATTGCTAACAATAAAGTGTGTGGAATGTTGATATTATGACGTCGCTGAATATTATAAATCCTTCAAACCCAATTTTGCGAAAAAAAGCAAAGAAAGTCACCAGATTTGATGGAAAATTGCAAAATCTTATAGATGATATGATTGAAACGATGCAAGATGCACCGGGAGTTGGTTTAGCTGCACCGCAAGTATCGGAAAGTTTGCGTCTTTTTGTAGCTCATCTAGAAGAAGAGCTACAGGATGAAACTAACTCAGATGATTACTATGATGCTACTACTCCAGGATTAGGACGTATGCATGTGATGATTAATCCAAAGATAACCCATTTTTCCGGTGAAACTACTGTGCGAACTGAGGGTTGCTTATCTTTACCAGGTTATTTGGGGGATGTGTGCCGCTCTTTGGAAATTTCCATAAAGTATACTGATCGTCATGGTCAAAGACGTAAACTGAAGACAAATGGATGGATGGCTCGCGTACTTCAGCACGAATATGACCATCTTAAGGGTGTGCTATTTATTGATAAAGCAGAGAAAATATGGCTTGCAGAACAAGAGTCTGGGGATCAAGAGAAGATGTCAAATCAAGAAACATTATCATGAAAGTAATTAGAGTATTTTATTGTTTTAACAATAGAGAAAGGGTCAGGAATGATTTAGGTGCAACAATCTATATTAATGTTGTTCCACATTTGTTATCGTGTATAAAGTAAGCAATAAACCGACAGCTGAGATTATTGCTATAGGTAGTGAGCTGCTATCTGGGTATATAGTTGATACGAATAGTTCCCATATTTCCCATGTTCTTGCCTTAAATGGTATAGAACTCTGTTTCATATCTGCTGTGGGAGATGACGAGGAAGTGATTGCTGATGCAGTCATACGTGCTCTATCTAGATCAGACATAGTGTTGACTACGGGTGGCCTAGGTCCCACGATTGATGACAAGACACGCGCAGCTATAGCACTTGCTACAGATCGTTCATTGGTTTTCGAGGACAGCCTGTTCCAGCAGATCGAGTCGCGATTCAATCATTGGGGCATGAAAATGAGTAAAAACAATATTAGGCAGGCTTATATACCAGATGGCGCATTGCCGATTGAAAATCCAGTTGGTACTGCACCTTGTTTTATTGTAGAACATGACCGAAGCCGTGTAATATGTCTTCCAGGTGTACCAAGAGAAATGAAATATCTTCTTGAGCATGAGGTGATGCCGTATTTGATCAGAGTTTTTCCTGCCACTGATGTGATAAAGACTCGTGTGCTGCACACTGTAGGACTTGGAGAAAGCGTAGTTGATTCGAAAATAGGTCACTTAGAGTCGATGGAGAACCCTGTGGTGGGACTGGCCGCTCATCAGGGTATAGTTGATATTCGGATAACTGCCAAAGGTTCTTCAGAGAAAGAAGCAGACAAGTTAATATGTAGCGTTGAAGAAGAGGCGCGTGAGCATCTAGGTAATGTGATCTTTGGTGTTGATAAGCAATCCTTGGCATCAGTAGTTTTGAACCAATTGGAAAAGTCTGGTCACACGGTTGCAGTTGTAGAGAATGGAACCAGTGGTGAATTGGCCGGAAAACTTGTATCGGCTGATAAGGCACGAGGGGTATTTAGGGTAGGTTTGGTGTTTAGTAAGCTTGTCTCTGAGGTTGATATTAAAACGAATTTGAAAGATATTATGAAAAGTTACATGGCTGATCTAGCCAGCGATTTCATTGTAGCCTCCGCAGTGTATGTTAACGAGAACGGTATTGAAATTGGTGTGGCTTTATTCAGAGCCGATAACAAATCTGTAACAGCTAAAACACGTGGTTTTGGAGGACATATAGACTATGCAGGTGAATGGGCTGCTAATGTTGGTCTGGATCTATTACGTGACTGCATATTGTAGACATGTACCTATCTATTGTGTCAACTAGTGAAGATATAAGTAATCCATCCAGTGTTGTTTAACCACATTGCTGCGCCGGCCGATAATATCAGACCTAGACTAAAGCCTGCTAGCACATCAGACAAATAATGTAGTCCCATAGAAATGCGGGCTAGGGCCATTAAAGGCGAGTAAATAATCATAGTTACTCGAATCCAATCTGGACCTAGCCATAGTATCATTCCCAGTAAAATTCCTGCTCTAGCAGCATGTCCAGAAGGAAAGGAGTGCGGGTCGGTTTTCCGATAAAGGTTTCCCCAATCTCCAGATGGACGTCGCCGTTGAATAGAAAACTTAATTGTCATGACTAGTGTGGCTGTGGCAAAAACAGCTACAAAGAGTACAAGAGCCCATTGTTTCCAATTAGGATTACCCCATTGCCATATACAAGCTAGTCCTATTCCCCAGAACCAGCTATCACCAGAGTGTGCCAGAAATGATGACAGTGCTCTTAATGGTCCAGGTTTTTCAGCGATACACAATTTCTTTGTCCATCGTCTATCTGCATCTTGGAATGATTTCCATATGGTCATAATATCGACCTTTGCTCTAGTATTTGTTTTACAACTTTATATTGTTCTAGTTTATCTACGTCCATACCCATTTCTGCATAAGGTGTATCAACAAATATCCCATCTAAACCTAAACGATTTCTTATTATCTTGGCAGCGGTAGTGGTGGTCATTTGCCGAGTAATTAGCAGTAGTAATGGCCAAATTCCTATTAATTTGGCCTGTTTCATTACATTTTTTCGGGAAGCACTTATTTTTTTGAATGCTGGGTGAACATTAGCGGCAATATTTGGATTTATTGCACTAACATCGCCGCCGCATACAGTCTTGCCTTTCAATTTAGTATAAGTTCTTCTAGATTTTGGGAATCTTGACTCCATGACATTACGATCAATTATTTGGTAGTACAACTCATGTTGACTCATCCCTACCTTATTAATGAACCAATCCAACATAGGTGGCTCGATTAATGGTAGGTCTGCGCTAATCCAAAGAACCTGAGTAGCCTTAGGATTTAATTCAAGTGCTAGGCTACAACCGGAGCGGGCATTATCAAATATAGTGTTACCGCTTTGAATATAGTATACGTTTTTTGAACCACAATTCAGACTGTGTTTTTCGTTTAAACCTATGATGATTACATTGTCTATTTGTTCTGACCCTGCGACGGCATCTAGTGTCCACTGGACCATAGGCTTTCCGGCAATGGGTAATAAGGCTTTGGGTTTGCCCTCTGTCAGAAGTCCTGAGAGAGGATCATTTGGTTTTATCTGCCCACCTGCGCCAATAATTGCATCCATATACTTTTATACAATTATCACTTGTTTAATTCTTGGATATGAGGCTCAAACCCTATCTGATCAATTAGAGCATTGAGCTCGTTGGTATTTAATTTGCGGCCTTTATCTGCCACCGCTACCAGGGCTGCTTCCATCATGTTTGTTCCAAAAGAACGACCGTCAAGTATGGGTGTAGTAGTTACAAGGTATCGTACACCCCTATCTCTGAAAAGGTTTACGTCTTCTGATGTTGTAGTATTTGTGACCACTATTTTTTCTACTAAGTTGTCGGGCATCGACCCTTTAATGAAATGACAGTCGCCAGCCAGTACTTTGGCCCATTCATACCATTTTTGGTGTTTGGGAACAATGACATCTTGTTTATCTCCGGTAGGATATAACATTGAAAAAGGCATACGCCCTACAATCGGCATTATCAACGCAGCCACGCGTTTGAGAGTAGATATGGAACGGATTGGAATAGGCAGACCGAGTCCGAACATTAGGTCTCCGAATACACAATCATAATTCTCGTTTACGAATCCTATGGACATACCCCACCGATCAGTTCCTGCAGTAAATAAGACTTTACGAGGTTGGATTTCTTCACCAATATTGTTTTCAATAAATTTGGCTGTTCGATTCTCTAATGTACTTTTCAGTCCTAGTCCATCCACAAAAGGAGTTTTTCGGATATGCCTGATCATGGGTTTTACAGAGTGAAGTGCATACCATTTGTCCTCTATTTGTATGCCAAGATCAGCACCACCAACTCCAAATGCATCTACCTTCCCATCTAGTTCGCGGTATAAGTTGGCTGCTTTTTCCATGTCGCCATCAGTGCCAATGCGCTCGATAACAATTTGTTCATCGAGCAATTTGATTTCCACTCGTTTGTCTCTGCGGGAAGAGCCTATACTCACACTAACTGCGTGTTTCATGCTTGTCTCCTTGTTAGTAATATCACTAGTCTACCTTGCTGATAGCTTTGGGTCAACGACTGGAAGTGGCATTATGTCGAATCCGAGATTGTAGATGAAAAAAAAGGATTATTTCATAGTGACTGGGTAATTGTCTTTTGAGAAAAAGATTTGCCAAAGTCTCGGTAGCCAAGCACGCCAGTTCACAGTGGCCACACCAGATAGTA
Organism: Anaerolineales bacterium UBA1136; assembly: GCA_002311455.1. GTDB lineage: Bacteria > Chloroflexota > Anaerolineae > Anaerolineales > UBA11657 > UBA11657. The sequence continues at coordinate 17,416 of DCAJ01000088.1, forward strand.
TCAGCATTCCGCCTACAACAATCATCCAGTCAAGAATCTCGTCTAGGGCCAAAACTCCTAGAGTCACAGCCGTAACAGGGATTACATATGTCACTAAAGTTGCACGCGTAGGACCCCATGAATGAATTAGACTGAACATTAATGGATAAGCCAGAGTAGTTCCAATCAGTCCTAGCCATATAATGGCAAACCATGTGATAGGTATGCTTGGCAAAGTGAGTGGAGTTTCCACAAACAAAGTTATGATCCATATGATGATTGTTGTAGATGATAAAGCATAGGTAGTTACCACCATCGGATTCTGTTTTTGTAGAAAACGACGGTTATAAACTGAGCTTATAGAGTAACATAATGTTGCTCCAATCACCGCTGCTTGACCCCAAATATTGAACTGAATTTGTCCAAGGTCTAAATCGCGTGATAGCAATAGAAAAACTCCGGAAAATCCAAGCAGTAATCCAAATGCTTTTTGTATAGTGATTTTATCGTCCTTGATGAAGCGATGGGATAGGAGGATAGTGAATAGTGGCACTGTTGCAGTTAGCAGTCCAGTAAGCCCTGAATCTATGCGTGTTTCTCCCCATGCAATTAGTGAAAAAGGTATTGCTGAGTTGGTAATGCCTAGAATGGTCATGCGGCCAACAATGTTTTTAGGTAAGCTGATTGGCGTTTTGCTTATAAGTAGCCATAGCCAACATACTATGGATGCTAAGGTGACGCGTAATGCTACTAGAGTAAGAGGACCAATCTCAGCAATTGCTATTTTGATCCAGTAGTATGAAGTGCCCCAACAGAAGGATCCAAGTACAATAAATTTTGTCCAGTTGCTGATTATTATTTTACGTTGCATTGTCGTTGAGTATACCTTGAGATACAATAAACCGTAAATGTTGTTACATGTAAATGAGAATGGTATAGGATTTTAATTTGCTCACAGTTATTATATTGACTCTTAACGAAGAGATTTTACTTCCTGAATGTTTGAAATCTTTGTCCTGGGCCGAGGATAAGCTGGTATTTGATTCTGGTAGCACTGACCGTACATGCGACATTGCTATCGAGCACGGTGCTAGAGTAGTGCAAAGATGTTTTGACAATTACGCGGCGCAGCGTAATGCAGCTCTTTCTGAGACCGAGTCAGAATGGGTTCTGTTCATAGACGCAGATGAAAGAGTTGGCGTCGACCTTGTAAATGAGATGCATGTTGCAATACAAGATCAGTATAGATCTGGATGGATGATACCAAGGCATAATTATATATTTGGAAAACTTGTTCTTAATGCTGGGTGGTATCCTGATTATCAGCTTAGGTTGTTCAAGCGGGAATTTGGTTCTTATTATTCTGATAGGCATGTACATGAATTGCCTGACCTTAAGGGACCAATTGGAAGGTTGCATCATCCGATTATTCACCAGAATTATGTAGACGTGTCTGAATTTATTATTAAGCAGCGTCACTACGCAAAATATGAGGCTTATATGCTACATAATCAGGGAATAGTGTCGCGTGCTCACAACTATTTGCTTCAGCCAATCAGACAATTCTTATGGCGTTACATAACTCTTTCAGGTTGGCGTTCTGGATACCACGGATTACTTTTATGTGTTCTAATGGCTTATTCACAATATATGACTTATCAAGAGTTATCTCGTTTAAGGAGTACTAATATTGAATCTTCCTAGTTTAGCCAGATTTCAGGTGCAAACTTGGTGCAGTATGTTCTATCTGATAGAAGTTATTGAATAATATGCAAACGGTCCTGCACCTTCCTGTCCTGGTCCTTAATGCCAATTATGAACCTCTTAATGTATCAAGCGTTAGGCGTGCTATTGGTCTGATTCTATGTGGTAAAGCTGAGTTAGTTTTAAACGGTCGTGGTGTAATTCGGACATTTAGCAGGTCTTATCAGTGTCCCTCGATAATTAGGTTGGGTAGGATGATTAAACGCCCTCGTCCGAAGATAAAACTTAGTAAGCATGAAGTCTTTCGGCGCGATGAGTATACTTGTCAATACTGCGGATATCGGAATAAACATCTANNATCTAACTATTGACCATGTTATACCTAAGCGTCGTGGGGGAGACCACACCTGGCGTAATATTGTGACTGCATGTGCCCCATGTAATCTTCGGAAAGGGGGCAAATTACCTATTAGAGCGCGCATGCAGCTGATGAGGAAACCTTTTGAACCCAGACCAACAGCGTCTTATAGGTTTGGTGTTTATGTTGATGTACATACTGAGTGGCAGCCATTTATTGAGGGTTGGTAGCCAGTTGTTTTATTATCTTTCCTATCCTATAGCTCCAGTCTTTATAGTTTCTATAAGTGAATATAATCCGCCTGAAACAGACCCATATGCACCCAATATTATTGGGGAATGGCATTCTAATGCTGCCTGAGTAAATCTTCTAAGGTTCTTATTTCTGATTTGTTCGGTCTGGAACAAATCAGAAGCATATCGGTCAGCAGCTGTTGGCCATCGACCATGGTGAGCCATATATACACGAGTATCTATAAAGCCTACATCAACCATCTCATCTAATTTCTCAAAAAGAACATTGGCACCTAGGATATCTATGTAATGTCCAAGTAGAGACTGTACAGTTCCACCTCCCCAGCGTCCTCTTGAAGTCATTCCTTGTTCCTCAGAAAATACACGGATCCATGCTTCTGAGTTAGATTGCAGCATTTGCCATAAGTATGGGGAAACTCTGCCTATTAATGCGACGTGATTTCCAGGTGTATTTAGTTTCTGGGCGGCCTTTTCCCAGCGAGCAAGGGACTCATGTGGGAGATTTTTTACCAGAAAGGAACGCATGTCTGAAGGTGTGTCTGGGTGCCATCTCATAGCCACTAGGTCAGTTGGGGTATCTATGTCCAATTGTGTGCCTGCCGAAGGTGGTAAAGCATCAACAATGAATCCGCCTCTGTTTTGTAGCACCCAACCTAGCATGTTGTCACGAGGAAGCCATTTTGTTAGCATAGGAATTACAGATCCATCTGTAATTCCTAGCCAATCGCTGGAATGAAAATTATTTGTTATAGCGTATTTGTCTCTAGCTTTGATCAATTTGTCAATTACTTCTTCTAGAATCGTGAGTTTGAGTAGAGGCATACTGGCTCCACCAATATATAACATACACTCTAAATTGTTTTTTCTTACTATTTCACTCACGCGACGTCCGAAGTGAAAAGGATGATCTGAAGGGTCTAAGTCCCATATTACATTTTCAGATGAATTATTGAAGTAATTGTCTTGTTCCCATACATATTTCTCTTGTTGTGGAACTGCTACTATTATATTTTCAACTTTATCAATTCTAGATAGCTTTTGCACGGTGTATATAGCAGCTTTGCGGCGCGCGTTATGGACCAGTGCTTCACAATTACTGGTGCCACCTTTACCCAGCATGATCAACGCTGTAATCTTTCGGGACATGTTCCAATAGCGATAATGTGTTTTTTATTGATTTTCGAGAACGAATAAGTTCCCGTTTGTCGTATGTTTAGGGACTACTATGTACTGATTAACTTAGTTACGTAACTCTGATTTAACGATTTATTTGTTCATTGGAAATGGGTGTGCCAGTGCAGAAAATCGGTTCACTCTTATGCGCCATCGTTCAGTGACTTCATCAGGTTAGTAAACATATCTCCTATAGCGGGACCTAGTAGTGCTAATATTACAATTACCACAACTGCTACCAGTACTAGAATCAATACGTATTCTACTAGTCCCTGCCCCTGCTCATCTGTGGATAATGGCATATGTGAAGATCTCCTTACGTTTCTTATCTTGTTAGGTACAAACTACAGTATATATATGATTCTGTACCCTTGCAAGCGCACAGAATCATATC
>DCAJ01000088.1:21416-24155 GCA_002311455.1 Anaerolineales bacterium UBA1136
TAACAGTTTTAATCATTTCTCTATACGACATCTCATTCTCCAATAGAAATGTGGTAGATGCCACAATCTTATTTGAATCTGTACCTACCATTAGAGCTGTTCCCTGTTCTATCGCTTCTGTGCGTTCAGTAACCTCTCTCATTACAAGTACTGGAACCCCTAAACTAGGTGCTTCTTCTTGTATACCACCCGAGTCTGTTAATATGAGGTGCGAATGTTTCATCAAATGCGCAAAAGTGAGATAGTCCAATGGTTCAATTACGCTAATATTTTTTTGGTTTAATAAGGCTTCCTTTATTGGATTATTAATGTTGGGGTTTGGATGAACCGGATATACTATCTGTATATCCTCGCGTTTTGCTAATTCCAATAGTGCAACAACAATTCTTTGAAGCGGTTCACCAAAATTTTCGCGACGGTGGGCAGTTACCAGTATCAGGTGTTTGTCTTCCGGAATATTGTCTAAGATAATCTGGAGAGATAATGGTGCTGGGCGCGATATGATTGTGTTAAGCGTGTCAATCACTGTATTACCCGTAACGTGGATTGTATGATGTGAAATTCCCTCTCGCAACAAGGCTTCACGGGCTGTAAGTGTAGGTGCAAAGTGTAAGCTTGATGCATGATCAGTCAGTACTCGGTTAATTTCCTCTGGAAATGGGTTATCGCGATTATAGGTACGGAGCCCAGCTTCTACATGCCCTACAGGTATTTTTTTATAAGCAGCGGCTATAGTAGCTGCTAGTACACTAGTAGTATCTCCCTGTACTAGCAGCCAGTCGGGGTTTGTCTCTACTAATATCGGTTGTATTCCATTTAGTACTTGGATAAACACATCCCTAGGAGTCTGATTATCAGACATTATATCTAGGTCATAATCTGGAGCAATGTCGAACATAAGTAATACTTGGTCTAGCATTTCTCTATGCTGAGCGGTAACCAATACACGTGTGTTTACATTACCTTGTTTCATGAGAGCTGTAACTACTGGTGCCAGTTTGACGGCTTCTGGTCTAGTTCCTATGACTGCTAAGATATTCAAGATGTACCACCTATATTTTCTGATTTAAGTTGGCCACATCCAGCTTGTATATCTAGCCCACGACGTACTCGAATTGTGCAAGGTATGCCTGATTTATCTAATTGTGACTTGAATCTCGTGGTAGCATCTTCGCTAGATGTATCTCCATAGTATTGATCTGTGGGATTCAATGGTATAACGTTCACATGACAATCAATATTGTGTAGCAATACGCAAAGATCCTGAGCCTGTTCTTGCGAGTCGTTTACACCGTCTATTAATGCCCATTCAAATGATACTCTGCGATGTGTGATTGAGGAGTAAATCCGGCATGCGGCCATTAGTTCGTCGAGTGGAAAGCGCCGATTAATAGGCATTAATTTGCTACGCAAGTTGTTTGTGGCTGCGTGTAGAGATACCGCAAGTCTTTCTCTTCTTCCTTCTTCGGCAAATCGTTTTATTGCTTCTGCGTGTCCAGCTGTTGATACGGTCACCCGTCTTGCACCTATAGCCATGCCGTTACTATCCTCAATACGATTTAGTGCATCTATAGAATTATCGTAATTGTGGAATGGCTCACCCATCCCCATTAATACTATGTTTGTCAACTTGTGTCCAGTTACACTTAATTTTCGGGATGCCCAAAGGACTTGTTCTACTATCTCTCCTACAGTAAGATGACGATCGAAACCCATCTGTCCAGTCGCACAGAATACACAACCGAGAGCACATCCAGCCTGTGTGGAAATGCAAACAGTACGACGTTTTTTGTAACTCATTAACACTGTCTCAATTTGATGTCGGTCAGGTAGACTAAACAGTGCTTTGGTTGTGTGGTTGTCTTTAGAGACAAGCTCGTTAATTTGCATTAAGTTACCTAGTCTAAACTTGTCGTCTAGTATTTTCCTTAAGCTTAGTGGTAGGCTTGTAGCTTCTCCTAAAGCGCCAATCTGATTTTGGTAAATGGCATGCCATAATTGCTGGGCTCGATACTTAGGTTCACCCAACTCTTCCAGTTGTTCTTGAAGAACGTTTACGTTGAAGTCTAGCAAGTTAGTGTTAGTATCCATTAGCTTGTACAATCTGCAAGCATACCAGAGGTAACATCTGGAAGTCCAGGTAATACCAGGTCAGGTTGGATAACACTCGTTTTTGACATCTCTAGACTAGTTACACCAGTTAGTAGCAGTAGTGTAGCTATGCCTACACGCTGCGCTCCTAGTATGTCGGTATCCAGTCGATCTCCTATCATGAGCGTGTCAGATGCATTAGATTTTAACCGCTGTAATGCTTGTTCATAAATTGGTGTCTCTGGTTTTCCAATAACTAAAGGTGACACATCAGTAGCAACTTTAATGGCAGCCAATATAGCACCGTTTCCTACACCTATGCCATGTTCGGTAGGGTAAGTGCTATCCGGATTTGTACCAATAAATTTAGCTCCTGCCCGGATGTTCATTACCGCAGTATTGAGTTTTGCCCAAGATATCTTCTTGTCAATTCCTACCACTACATAATCAGGATCAACCTCTGTTAGTATAAGTTCATGATCTCTGATAGCATTTATCAGCCCATCGCTTCCTATTACAAAAACCCGGCTTTTTTTTGGTGCTATCTTATGCAGATAATTGCCTGTGGCTTGAGCAGAAGTTAGTATTTCTTCTGGCTCTACATGAATCCCCATGCGTTTGAGTTTATTTACATATTGATCTACTGTA
>DCAJ01000088.1:24208-25707 GCA_002311455.1 Anaerolineales bacterium UBA1136
AGTTTATTTACATATTGATTTACTGTACTACTCGAGTTGTTTGTTGCAAGGACCATACGACGTTTAGTATTTCGTAAAGTATCAACAAACTCCTGCAAACCAGGTAAGGCTGTCTCACCGCGCCAGAGGACGCCATCCATGTCTATAATTAAATTGCGGAATTTTGATAGTTTCATGTAACCAATTATCGTTCAGATGATTAATAATAATGAGGCGATCCGGTGGTCGCCTCATGTTGTTGCGAGTAGTGGATGCTACCGTGAATGCTATTTATCTTCAGGTTTATCTGGCTTTTTCTTTGTTTTCTTCTTACCTTTCTGTTTATCACTTTCCGCATCTTGCTCTGTATCTTGTTCAATGACACCATCAATCAATCCGTACTTTACGGCTTGTTCGGCAGTCATCCAAAAGTCACGGTCCGTGTCTCGTTCTATAGTTTCTATTTTTTGTCCAGTGTGTTTGGATAAGATGTCGTTGATTCTATTTCTGAGCCTTATGATTTCCTTTGCCTGTATCTCAATATCGCGTGCCTGTCCTTCTGCACCACCTAGTGGTTGATGTAAATGTATAGTTGCATTAGGAAGTGCATAACGCTGACCAGTTGCTCCAGCTGTAAGCAGTATAGTGCCAAATGAAGCAGTTACCCCCACAGCATATGTAGCTATGGGTGCATTCACAAGACGCATGGTGTCATAAACGGCCAATCCAGAGTAAATCATGCCTCCAGGACTGTTGATATACATGTTAATCTGTTTTTCTCGATCCTGTTGATCTAGGTAAAGTAATTGCGCTACTATAACGTTAGCCACTTGGTCGCTTATTCCTGTGCCGACAAATATAATACGTTCTTTCAAAAGTAAAGAGTAAATGTCGTACGCTCTTTCACCTCGTCCTGTGGATTCTATTACCATTGGTATAAGGTTATTGTTCATTGGATTTCCTTTCTTGGATCGAAAATACTATAGTATTAACTAGATAGTATGCACTATTATGATTAACTTATTGTTTGCGTACTGTTACTGTTAAATCATATATTGATCTAAATGGATCTAGATGCCCCCTCTTCGTTGCCTGCTTCTGTAGAAGGTTCGTCTTTTACAGTAACAGAGTCTTTGACGGTTCCTACATCAGGTTCTGAGACCTCAATTGTGTCACCTTTTGCAATATCCTGTAATCTTGTTAGAGCCTTATCTGAAATAAGATCTAATTCCAAGGAACGTCGTCCACTTTCTTTTTGAAGCATTTCTCGTATTTTCTCGGCTGAATCACCAAATGGCACGGATGTTTTTTCTATTGCTGCATCGATTTTATGATCATCCACCTCTATTTTCTCTACCTTCACGAGCTCAGAGAGCATCAGCGAGCTATGCAAATGTTTTATTGCATCAGGTTTTAGTTCTTCTACATACTCTTCTTCAGTTTTATCTTCAATTTTCAGGTAGTCTTCCAGAGTTATACCTTGAGACCTTAATCGCCTGTTCTGCTCTTTGATAAGTTCT
>DCAJ01000088.1:25736-36397 GCA_002311455.1 Anaerolineales bacterium UBA1136
TTGGCGGATAAGAAATTGTACATTTTTTCAAAACTTCTTCTACTACAAGGCTCCTGTGTTCTCTATCTTGTTGCAAGGTTGCGGAATGTTCTAGCTGCTTACGCACAGCTATGCGTAGATCCAATAAAGTCTTGTATTGTTCTGAGACTAATTCAGCAAACCCATCATTTAGTTCAGGCAAAGTTCTACTTTTGCAACTTTTGCAGGTCACGTTCCATATTACTTTTTTTCCTGCCAACTTTTTGTTATCGTATTCCGTAGAGAAAGATATGTCGAAATCGCGAATCTCATCAATGTTCATGCCCTCAAGTTTTTGTGCAAATCCGGCCATAGGCCATTCAGATTCGGATTCTAGTAACACATCCAAGTTTGTTTCTTCAACCAAAATATTGTTTTCTTCAGTATCATCATCGAGTATGCCTCGTGCGTCAATGGTAATTACATCACCTAGTTGTGCAGGGCGCTCAATTGATTCAAGCAAGGCATGTTCAGCACGTAGATGCTCCATTGATTCAGAAATTGCTGTATCAGATATTTCCACAGTATCATAGGATACACGTACTGACTTATAGTCACCCAGGTCTACCTTAGGAGATAGAGGTACTTTGAAGGTAAGTATGGGAGTGTCCTCAAGTGTCACATCTACTAGGTTACCAGGTGCGAAAGGTTCTAGTTCGGTTTGTTCCAATGCTTCCTTATATACTTGTTGTCCTAACTCTTCGATGGCATTCTCGGTAATAGTTTCATCACCAATATGCTGTAGTATGACACTATAAGGAGCTTTGCCTTTACGAAACCCTGGGACATTGATCCTGCGTGCTAATCTGCGCGCAGCTGAATTTTTTGCAGTGACTAATCTCTCCATTTTCAGTTCCACAACCATCTGGATTTCGCAGCTGTCTAGCTCATTTGTGCTAATTTTCAATTTATCCTCTTTGTCATTCTTGTACAGTTTCTTGTACGGACAGTGGGGAAGGCGGGACTTGAACCCGCACGGGCTTGAGCCCACGTGATCCTAAATCACGCTCGTCTGCCAATTCCGACACTCCCCCGAACGGGCGCAATTATAGCATGGGGAATGTAACTTGCTACATCTACCTTGTAGGCAAATCTCTCAAGAATCCATTGTTTGTGTTTGGGATTATATTTCCTTACTACTTAGGTGGGAATAATCAGGATTTGTCTCTATGAAACATAATATCAATTCACAAAGTCAATTGTTCTCTAGAAACAGTGCTAGTGCTGCATCAAGTTGTGGATCTATGTTACTTTGATAATCTTCATAACTAGGTTGTATTTCAATATCTGGTTCAACTCCCTGTCCGTCAATTGAGTTACCAAGTGGACCAACCCAACGAGCAAAGGTAATGCGGACCGAGCCACGATTGTCCGTAAGATTAATCCATGTCTGAACTGTACCTTTTCCGTAAGTTGTTTCTCCTACAAGTGTGCCTCGCTTGTAATCTTTGACGGCACTAGCTACTATTTCAGACGCGCTTGCACTACCGCGATTTATAAGTACTACCAATGGAATGTCAGTAGCTAAGCCATCTCTACGAGATCGATATTCTCGTTCACGGCCGTCTCCGAATGTTTCCATCATGACCACTTGGTTGTTAATAAATTGCGATGTCACTGCAATACCTGCATCTAGAAAGCCACCCGGATTATTCCGTAGATCAAGAATTAGACCCACAGTATCATCTGACAACAATGTACGTAACTGCCTACGAAGCTCTTTTTCAGTTCTGTCACCAAAACGATTGATTTTCACGTAGGCGATTTGGTTGGCCAGCTTTTCGCTTTCTACAGAGGCAACAACGAAATTATATCTGGTTATCTCGACAACCAGGGATTCTAATAGCCCTTCGCGCTTTAAGGTAATACTGACTATTGTACCAGCTGGGCCTCTAATTTGACCTATGACTTCAAATGGATCAATGTCACTCACATCTTTACCGTCGACAGCTATTATTATGTCGCCAGGTAGCATGCCTGCTTCTTCTGCTGGAGATCCTGGAAGCGGGGCAATGACACGGAGATATTCTCCGTTTGTATCAACTTCAGCACCAATACCTTCTATCTCGCCAGACATGTTTTCGCTCATCATATCTTGCTCAATGGGAGTCATGTAACTGGTGTTTTTATCTCCGGTAGCTTTGAGCATGCCTCTTATTGCACCTTGAACTAATTTGGTGGTGTCTAGTGGCTGATCGACAAAGTTTTCCTGTAGTAATTCAAAAGATTCCCAAAAAGGCTTAAAGTCTTGTTGTAGATCTTTTGGGGTAGCCCCGGCCTCCTGGTTGATTTCAATGTCATCTGCAGTAATGACACGACCGGCTAATGGAAAAGTACTAGGTAAAACGTCGTAGTAGTAAGCTCCAGTGACAAATCCGCCAGTGAAAATACCTGTACTTACAAAAAATAGTGCTATCGATATTAGAATGTTACGAGATAATCTTTCCCTCATAGAGCAAATGTATCCCATAAAATTAGTAATCTATTTACTTTTGGCATAGTTGAAGAATTATTATTAATTGACATAAATCCTATATTCAAATTCGCGCAATCCAACTGGATAAACCTTATCCCCATCGTCTATTTCCTGATTATTACTGACTTCAGTAAGCAATATGTGTTCACCACGTGGCCAATCAGTGAGACCCGCTAGTCGGTAAAAGCAGTATTCTTTATTCGCTTGGCCGTCAGTTTGGTAGAAGTTATCCTCTGAAACAGGTTGGCCATTTAAATAGAATTTGAGAGTAATATTGCGCCAATTGCTATTGGCAATACTCTTAGTCGTGGCACACCAAGCGTACCACCAAATGCTTTCCCTAGAATTATCCATTAATATAGTGTAAACTCGTTTCTGCCCAGGTTGGGGTAGCTCATAATTAGGTGGTTCCTCTGCGAGTTCTTCCAATATCGGAGTGTTTTCTTGTGCAGCGGTTAGAGTCAATGATGGGCTAAGTAACCGTGGAGGTCCTGAGGGAGCGACTCCCGCCACTAATGGCTTCCGGAGAAGTTCAATTGCTTCTTGCAAAACTACATCTTTGTCTCCTAACAAGTTTTCCTCAGTAATTGGTATAAGTTTGTCAGGTATTACTCCTGTACCTTCTACAATTATGTTTCCCTGCATGTCTTGATCCATTCCAGTGGGAATTTGGAAAGAGAGATTATCAGGAAGTTTGTATTGTCCGCGACCGACTTCGCCCATAATTCCGTTGCTAGGATACTGACCTAATACGGTAACTTGTGGCAGTTGACTAAATATCCATGCTACGTTTTCGCATGCGCTTGCGCATGCAGGTCCTATGAGAATCGTTACTCGTCCTTTATAGATGAGCTTTTCGTCAGGTTCTATGCTATCAGGTGGACCATGCGTGTCAAAACTCTGCAATTTTTCGCTGTAATAGTACCCACGCATTACTTCAATCTCATTCTGGGTGAAGAAGGATGCTAAACTCGTACCCATAGGTGATCCACCAAGATTGTGTCTTAAATCAATTATTACACCTGGCGATTCGTTGTCTACAAACAATTTTACTGCTCGTCTAAATAGACGGAACGTCAAATTAAGGTCGTCAGATAGAGACCATATCCGGATATATCCAATTCCATGGTCTTCAATAATCTCATACTCGATAGGGGGTGCGTTGCGATCAAAACCGGCATATAGCGAGGTGGCAGCTAGGCTATTTCGCTCAGAACGTAATACTATTTTCGCTTGCTGCTCGATCCCAGTAGAATTTCGCCATGCTATTTGTGCAGTTTCACCTACCTCTCCTCTAGTGATGTAACGATATCGTTCCAGAAGGAGCACATGGTCAGTGGAAAAGGGACCATTTAGTGGAGTAACATTTTTAATAGCCTCTCTAATGGGAATATTGTTATAGGAAATGATTTCATCTCCTTGCTCTATACCAGCCTCTTCGGCAGCTCCACCTTTATCAACAAAACTGGCCAATACACGTCCGTCACTTAGCTCCGTCATTCCTAGTCCTGCACCTCCTCCAGCTTCTCTCTGAAATAGGCCTCCATCATCTCCACCGAGACCTACGTGCCCATCTGGTATGCTCCAGGCAAAGTTGCGCATGGCAATGTACCATGCTTGAGGATCAGATGCCGCTTCTGCGGCGGCTACTTGTGGTGCAAATCTATCGTATAGGGTTTGCCATTCAATATTTTTTAGTTTGGTAAAAGGGTATTCTATGGAAGCCTTGGCCCATAGGCTATTGAAAGCCTCTGTATAGCTCAACTCAGATAAGTCGTTGATCGCAACATCTCCTTCGTATAGGATAATTTCAGACACTTTTTCTTTACGGAAGGTGAATGGGGTGCTATCAAGGTTTATAATAGTATATCCAGGTCGGATAGGTTTTATTGGATCATCATCTGTGAACAGAAGCTTGTCTGGACCAAAACCTGATGGGAATGATTGCTCATAGTCTGGGGCCCAGACTATGAGTGTGCCTCCAATAAACTCGTCTCGATTCTCGCTGTCAATACGGGCGGATGTCCAAACAGTTGACCAGCCACGGAATTCGTCCTTACCTAAAAAAGGGTCGCCAATAGTATTCGCTTGTACTGCAACCGCAAAAATCCGTACACCGATGTCATTGTGCGAATTGTTGTCAACATCAACAAGGACACCCGGAGGCAATACTGGTAGATGGAGTACATAATCCCAAGTGTTGTCTCCTCTGGGTGTTAGCGGACCTAGAACTTGATTTTGTGGTGGGATAATGAAATCAAAGTCACGTTTTACAAAGCCAGCCTCATCTTCTAGCATGACGTATGGTTCTACTAGATAGTTTTCAAAAAGTGGGAAGGTAATTTCAGCACTGCCCACAATAGTTGCCGGTTCATTGGAGTCCTGTGTGTAAGTTGTTGGAATAGAAGTGATTTTGCTAGCTACTTCTCTATCAATGATTGGCGGGTCGTCCACAACATTAGATTTTGGTTTTATTGGTTCTGTAGCCGTAGTAACATTTGGTAATTCTTGGTTTAGTAAAGTAGAACTAGAGCGCAATTCGCAAGCAGCTGTAGTCAATACAAACAAAGCCAGGGCACTTAGGCGTATTGTGAATATTCCAGACAGTGAAATCTGTGAAAAACTAATCATCTTGCCCCCATACCTTTATGTTGTCACTTGAAGGTAGTGGAATTTTGCGACCGTACAATATGTGCCAGATTCCGTATATGATGATTCCACAAAGTAAACCCATTCTTAATTCAGGTAACTGCATACGCCATTGCCAAAGTTTGTACATTGCTGAGCATACTGGTATGACTAAAAATACAAGGGAAATCCATCTAGCTTTCTTTTCTACTCGAAAGTACAGTGCTAGGATGGCTATTGTGGCCACAGTAAGTAGGGACACAATATCCCATTGAAGTAGAGATAAAGAACTCATTTCCATAAGTGACCGTGATTATACCGCGCTGGGTTGTATGTGAGTGCAATCTATTCTAATGTTTTGTGGTGAAAATAATACAATCCATTTGTGTCCATAGCTATACTCAAGGCTTCTGTAATATCTAAGATAGCGGCTGGAGAGGTTATAGAAAGACCTGCTTCAGTGGTTAAAGAACTTGTGCAAACTCGTTTGACGCTGGTGCTGGAAGTGTCAGTGTAGATAATTTGGGTAGTGGTCTTAGTCTGATAAAAGTCTCTGACGATGGCAACGGTATTCCTACTAGCGAAGTGGAATTGGCATTTTCTAGGTATGCCACTTCAAAACTGAATTCTGAGGCAGATTTGGAAATAATCCGAACACTAGGTTTCCGTGGGGAGGTACTTGCTTCCATTGCTGCCGTTAGCCAAGTTGAGTTAGTTACCAGATCTGCAACTGAGGATACTGGCGTACGTTTGCTTCTAATTGCTGTACAATTTAAAGACAGTAAAAGTATTGGAGTACCGTCAGGTACAGTCATTCAAATTGAAAACCTCTTCTACAACGTTCCTCAACGGTTAAAGTTTTTGAACTCAGAAGCTACAGAGCGAGGTCTTGTAAAGAGGATTGTGTCTAGATATGCGATGGCCTATCCACATGTACGTTTTAGATTTTTATCTGATAGTAGACAAGGATTTCAATCATATGGAAATGGCAATTTATTGGACGTTCTAGCGTCCATATATGGAGTTGATGTTGCTGGAAAGACGATAGATATGCCTACCATAAAGCAAGATAATATTGCTGTGAGCGGATTGGTTAGCATGCCTGAGCTTAGCAGATCCAATCGCCAAGCAATTACCTTTTTCAGTAATGGAAGACACATATATGACACACAGCTAAATGTTGCTGTTATGCGAGCTTATCACACAATGTTAATGACTGGTCGGTATCCAATTGCAGTTATATCTATAGTAATTCCACCGTCAGAAATAGATGTTAATGTGCATCCAACAAAATCGGAAGTGCGCTTTATTGACAAGAACCTAGTGTTTCCGGCAGTGGAAAAAGCAGTTCGTCGCACATTGTTGGATTATGTTTCAGTGTCAGTCATGACTAAATCAGTTTCAGTTGAGGAAGGATTTTCACATATGTCTACTTGGTCGTAGTCTGATAGTAACAGCAAAAAACATGAAATGCTGGTTGCAGAGGATAGAGTTATGCATAGCAGACTGTCTGGCATGGAGATGCTCGTGCTCTGCATTATTGGGCAAACCAATAATGCGTTTATAGTTGCTGAAGGACCTGATGGTCTGTATATGATTGATCAGCATGCTGCACATGAGAGAATTCTTTACGAGGAATATGTGGAGTCGGCAAAACAGGATACACTTAGATTGCAAAACTTGTTGCAGCCCTTTACTCTACAGTTGGCTGCTGAGGATGCAGAAATACGATGTAATAATTTAGATAAACTCTCAGATCTCGGTTTTGATATGGAGTCATTTGGTGGCGATAGTTTTATTGTGTGCGCATTGCCTGCTATAGTAGATTCTGCCGATATTGAACTAGTGCTAATGAGCGTTGTCAAGCATAGAAGTGATGATTTGTATGGAGTGTTATAGTGGTCTGAAGATCAAATTATAAAGCGAGTGTGCAGGCTAGTTGCAGTTCGGGCTGGCAAGGTACTTTCATATGATGAACAAATGGCGTTATTACATTAGTTGGAGAGATGCAAATCTCCTAGCACTTGTCCGCATGGTAGACCAACTATGGTTCACTTTAGTTTGAATTCCATAAGGAACCAATTTGGGCGCAAAGGGTAACAGATATAAGGATAACTTGAAAGCAACAATGCGCGCAATTTGGTTAGAAAACAAAGAGCTGTGTGTTCGAGAGGATCTTCCAGTTCCTGTTCGGTTGTCTGATGAGGTTCTAGTTCGTGTGCTAAGAGCAGGAATATGCAACACTGATCTTGAGCTTACACGCGGTTATTATCCATTTACTGGTGTAATCGGGCATGAGTTTGTTGGATTGGTAGATGAAGGTCCTGATGAATGGATTGGTCAGCATGTGGTTGGTGAGATAAATGCTGTTTGTGGTAGGTGTACAAGTTGTTTAAATCTTAGGCGTACGCATTGTACCAATCGCACTGTTTTGGGCATTCACAAGCGTGACGGTGCATTTGCTGAATTTCTTACACTACCTCTCGAAAATTTGCACATTTTACCCTCCACATTATCGATTGACGCTGCTACATTCACTGAACCTTTGGCAGCTGCGCTTCAGATTCAATCTCAACTCAAAATAGATAAACAGGATTGCGTTATGGTGCTTGGCGCCGGCAAGTTGGGACAATTAATCGCTCGGTCTCTAGAATTGACAGAATGTGATTTGCATGTATTTGATCGTAATGAATCTAAATTAAGTTTGCTATCAAATAGAGGTATTTTCACTGGCCATGTTGATGCAATACCGAATGGTGTGTTTGACATTGCTGTGGAGTGTACAGGTAATCCTGAAGGGTTTAATATTGCCCGTCGTTCCTTGCGACCGCTAGGCACTTTGGTAATGAAAAGTACATATGCAAGCAATTTGACCTTGGATGTTTCTGACTTGGTTGTAGACGAAATAACATTAATGGGCTCCCGGTGCGGTCCATTCGATTTGGCTTTAGATATGTTAATCAACAAGCAAATAGAGGTAGAGGACTTGATTCATGCTAGATATCCACTAAGCCAAGGCTTAGATGCTTTTGAGACAGCGAAGCAACCTGGAGTACTAAAGGTGCTTTTTGATGTCTAAGCTGCAGACTATCATTTTATTGTTCGCGTTTTCGTAGCCTATAATTCGATACGCATAAAATCAAATGTGAGTTTGACAGAACCCTTAAATTGTTTTTGCGCTTCTACAAGCAATTGTGAATGTTGTGCTCTGTGCACATCGTAATGTATCAAATACAGACAACCTACTTTAGCTCGAGAGGCTACTTCACCGGCTTGACTGGCACTGCTATGCCCGGGGCCCTCACCTGTGGCCTCGTGAATTAATAAGTTCGCTCCAGACACCAAACTAATTATAGAATCATCTGGTTCAGTATCTGAAGAATATCCAAGAATACGTGCATTGATACTATTTGTGATTCTAAGACCTATCACTGGCACCATATGATTTCCTGGAGACGACTTGATCGAAAACTCGTCATTTATTAGCACTGATGCTTCTTCAGTTTCTGGTACTTCATAAAACTCTACAGGAAAAAAATCCGGCCACGTGGCCCATTCGTAAGCTTGCATCAATTTTGTAAGATTGTTGAGACAGTGTGCCAATCCATGTATACGCAATGGTTTCTTTCTTCCGAGAAGCCACATATTCATTAGCATGAGTGGTGCTCCGCTTATGTGGTCAGGATGGAAATGAGTTAGTATCAAATCTGTGATGGAATCGTAAGTGATGTTGGCTTGCTCTAGCCGTACTGTTGGATTTGAACCACAATCAATCAGAATCCCTGTTTCATTTCCTTGGACAACAAAATGTGTTACCTCGTGTGTAGTGTTTGGTATTGCATAGGCGGATCCAAGTATAGTTATGGTTGCCATATTACTTACTAATGAGATGTTCTTATCCTATCGGGTCACGCTAAGTATACGCTTAATTGATAATAATATATGAATTATTGTCGTATTCAAGCCTTTAATGCTTGAATTATTAGAGATCATTCAAACTGTAAGAGATATTCAACATTTGTCTAGATGCTATAATCAATCAGGCCTGTGTGGGCTACCGATCTTTATACGTAATGATTTAGATAGCTCTAAGTACGTACGTATGAAGCCGACTTGAATATCTTGCCAATGATTTTCTCTCCGCAGCTACATCTGCCAGCCTGGTGGCCTGGGACTCTTGTTTTGTGCGCCGGTATTCTGGCAATTGGATTTAGTTTGTACCGTAGACGTTCTACCTTAATAGGCATGAGCGCGCGTTCTCTTAGAGCATTCTTGTTATTGTTATTATTGTCTGTGTTTGTGGTAGTGATACCTCGATTTTCTGCTACTCCAGGAGACAACTTTCTAAATGTTGGGGTTTCTGGATCTGTTAATGTTACTCCCTTAGCATACGCACCCATAGTTCTTGCTGCCGGTTGGTGGGGATTTGGCTGTGCCATTTTACTAGCATTGACCGGTAGTTTAGCCCATGCCCTATGGCATGGCTTGCACTTATTCACTCTTTTGGAATGGGCACTGGTAGCAGGTATAGTAACATACTTAATACGCCAGGATTACATTGGGAAATTACCTATGATTACGCGTAATCCAGTTCCAGCTGCTTTGGTGGCGGCTTTTCTGGTATGGCCTCTCCAACTTGCGTCTCTGATATTAGATACTGGCCCAAAGGGGTTGACTCAGCTTGATTTGTTAGCTGCTGTATGGGTGCGTGGCGCACCTCCGCTATTTAGTAATCTTTTGTTTGCTGGTATAGTGGGCGAACTTGCACGTAGGCTTACTCCCAATCGTTGGTTCAATCGTACTCCTCGCAGAATACCTCCTTACGCCGCAAACCTTAATCGACGTTTGTTGTTTGCACTATTACCAACGGCTATATTCGGGATTGCTGTTCTCTTCTGGGCTATCACGTATATAGCGAATAGTGCAGCCACCGATTTGGTCGTTGACCAAATGACACGTGACGCCGAAAATGCTGCGGATGTTGTCCCATTTTTTATCCGGACTGGTGAAAGATTGGCATTGGATCTGTCTCGTGACCCGAGCTTGTATGGGCAAGACATCAAAGCTAGAATAAAACATCTATCACAGGGTATCAGTACGATACCCTATTTCAATCAATTAGTATTTTTTGACACGATTGGTAGGCCGGTGGCAGGGTATCCTGAAAATGATGTAACTGTACTTGGACTGACTGCCGGAGAGATTATTGCAGTACAAAATGGTTTGCAAGAACGTGAATCAGGTCATGAGCTTGTATTTCCAAATCAGAGAGGTGCACCTGTTCTAGTATCATTTGTGTCGCCAGTTGTTGAACCAAACACTGGAAAATTGTTTGGAGTATTGCTTGGTCGAGCCAATGTGATCACTAGCCCACTTATGATTCCTGCAATAAAAAGCTTGCAGGGTTTGTTAGATGGTTCCGGTATAGGATTTATAATTGATGGACAAGATCGTATTATTTATCATCCGGATTCTAGTTTGGTGAAAGAGGTATGGCAGCCAGATCTGACTGCTGAGACACTCACGATATCTTCATCTA
>DCAJ01000064.1:0-325 GCA_002311455.1 Anaerolineales bacterium UBA1136
GGATGGTTACGACGTTATATTTATTGTTGGAATGCATGCTGTGGATGGGGTAGCTGATGGAATCTTGAGCCACAATTTTACTAGTACTTTTAAGGAGATTTATTTTAACGGTCTTAGGATCGGTGAAATAGGTTTTTTTGCGTTGTGGGCTGGTATACATAATATTCCACTAGCATTTTTGAGTGGCGATGATGCGGCTTGCGAGGAAGCAAAAGAGCTGATACCAGATATTGTGACAACCTCTACAAAAAAGGGTATTACTCATGGGTTTGCATTACTATATCCAGAGGCTCAGGTACGGGCTGATTTAGAGCGTGGAGCTGCA
>DCAJ01000064.1:454-3332 GCA_002311455.1 Anaerolineales bacterium UBA1136
GCATTGGCTACTATGCGTGCGTTGCATATGCTCGCAGAATCACAACGTAGTGGATAACTGCCTATTACAATTGTAGTATTGAGCTAAGGATTAATATGTATTTGTTGAAGGAGGGTAAACGATGAATGTGTATATCGTGATTGATATGGAAGGTGTAGCTGGAGTCACACATGGTTCAATGATTCGAACCGGTCATGTTGAATGGCGTGAAAGAGGCACGCGTCTGATGACAGCGGAAGTAAATACAGCAGTAGAAGGAGCATTTCTTGGTGGTGCTACATCAGTTTTAGTCAAAGATGGCCATGATAGTGGACAGAACATCAGACGAGAAGACTTAGATCCCCGAGCAGAACTTGTATCAGGAAATAGTGTAACCGTAGGTCTTATGCCAGGTCTTGATTCAACCTTCGATAAGCTCTTTTTGATGGGGTTTCATGCAAAAATGGGCACACGATTTGCACAATTCGATCATACAATTAGTACTGCAACTATATCTGATCTGAGTATAAATGATGTAGTTGTAGGTGAGATTGGTATGTATGGCATGTATGCTGGACTGTGCGGTGTTTCTGTTTCTCTGACTACAGGTGATGGACCGGCAGTCGAAGAATCGCAAGCTCTGTTTGGAGAACATGAGAGTGTTCGGGTTAAGCAAGGTTTAGGGCGTTTTGCAGTCCGTACATTCGACCCTGCCCAGATATTGGCACAAATAAAAGAAGGTGCTAAGAGTGCAATGAATAGCGGTGCACCACCATTAGAGGTATCATTACCTGTTACGATTAGCATTGATTTTTTGCGGTCTGCTGAAGCTGATATGGCAGAGATGGTTCCAGGTTCTGTTAGATCTTCTGCTCGTACAGTACAATATGTGCATGAAGATCCTGAAACAGCATTCCAAGCTCTACAAGCTATGGTGGCTTTAGCAGGAATAGCAGCTAGTAGATGGGCGAGTGGTCTTTATAAGTCAGGCGATGCAGTTGTATGACCCTCGGTTTTGTATACTTACAAATACTTAGTGAGTAATAGAAATAATATTTGGACAAATCATTACTGAGAATGTAAAGGATTCGGTAGGTAAATAATTGTGGCTAGATATATAGTTTCGCGCATTGGTCAAATGATAATAACGATGTTCATCGTGTCATTGATGGTTTTCTTTATGATTCGATTAAAGGGGGATCCGATTAGTATAATGGCTCCTCCGCATTTCAATGAAGAACAGAAAGAGTCCTTACGTCGTGCTTGGGGATTTGATAAACCGTTGGGTGAACAATACTGGATTTTTATTACAAAGGCTGTTACTGGTGATTTTGGGAAATCTATGTCACACAGCTCTCCGGCAATGGAGCTAGTTATTAGTAGAATGAAGTTGACTTATCTTCTGGCTGGTGTATCTGCTGTTATAGGTATAGTGATCGCAGTTCCTTTAGGTGTGCTTTCTGCTTTATACAGAAATAGTCTTCTGGATGTGTCTGTATCAGCATTGGCGTCTCTAGGTACGGCTATGCCGAACTTTTGGTTGGGACTCATGTTGATCATTGTATTTTCGGTACAATTAAGGTGGTTCCCGGTGTTTGGAGCCGAGAGTGTACGTTCGATTGTGCTGCCAGCGACGTGTCTTGGTACTGGTATGGCCGCTAGATTGTCGAGGCTCACACGCTCTGCCATGCTCGATGCTCTTAGGCAGGACTATATGAGGACAGCAAGGAGCAAGGGGCTTAGTCCAACACGCGTGAACGTGGTCCATGCGCTGAGAAATGCTCTAATTCCAGTTATTACGGCACTTGGACTCCAGTTGGGATGGCTGTTGGGCGGATCAGTAATAGTTGAATCGGTGTTTGCTTGGCCTGGTCTGGGACGTCTGGTTATCGAGGCTATACATGTACGAGATATTACAGTCGTGCAAGCTGCTGTGTTTTGGTTCTCTCTCACTTTCATTATGATTAATCTTCTCGTGGACTTACTATATTCCGTTGTTGATCCGCGCATAAAAATTGAGTGATTCGCTAGGCTTTGATTGTACTGTGTCGTATAAGATATTGATAAGTGATTATAGGTTTATTAGGGATTGTAAAAAGCAGTGACTACTATATTTGAAAGACTGCGTGGAAGGCGTTTAACTGGTGTTGGGACGATTGGTTTTATTATTGTTGGTACTGTTGTAATTTTGGCGATTATTGGTCCGTACATTTCACCTCATGACCCAATTCAACATCACTTACAGGATCGTTACAAACCGGTAGGACATGTTGATGATGAGCAAAGAGTATATCTACTTGGCACCGACCAGTTGGGGCGTGACATCCTTAGTAGAATTATTGCTGGATGTAGAGTATCTGTTATCGTCAGTATTTTTGCAGTAGCCATTGCGGGTTCTATAGGTGTTTCCTATGGTTTGATTGCAGGATTTGTTGGAGGATGGATAGACCAGGTAATGATGCGTATTGCTGATGCCTTGCTTAGCATACCGTTCATTGTGTTAGTTGTTGCTATATCAGGCGTAGTAGGCGCTGGCCTGATGACACTAATTCTTATTTTGGGATTTACAGGATGGGTTACTTACGCTCGGGTTACTCGGGGCGAAGTATTGGTAGCCAAAGAGCTTGATTATGTAATTGCTGCGACAGTAGTAGGTCAATCTAAATTACGTATCATGTTTCAACATATTCTACCAAATGTTATGTCTTCTGCAGTTGTGCTTGCGGCAATACAGGTAGGAGTGACAATCATTGCAGAGTCTTCATTAAGCTTTCTTGGTCTAGGGGTTCAGCCACCATCTGTTACTTGGGGTTTAATGCTTGCTGACGGACGTGCTTCAATTGGTAGTGCATGGTGGATGACCACATTTCCTGGTGTTGCAATAACGATTGTGGTGCTA
>DCAJ01000064.1:3357-5652 GCA_002311455.1 Anaerolineales bacterium UBA1136
TGTGGTGCTAGGAGTAGTATTCTTGGGAGATTGGATGAGAGATGTTCTTGACCCACGTTTGCGTGGTGAGTAGATTTATTGATGAGAAGCAATCTTCACGGTGAAAATGTCGGTATATTAGTTTTTGTATAGATAACGAATTTGCATTGAAATATGAACAATTATCGGATTCCACGTTCGTTAGTACATTTGACTCATCGGGATATGCGCGATGATATTATGAATAGATTTGAACATGTGTTGTTGTCTGAATACTCAGTTGGTGCTCATCTCGCTGGCGAAAAATTGGAACATGAATTTCTAAAATATATTGGTCACAAATATGTGACCGGAGTGCATTCTGCTACTATGGGTATGCTAATTGGCCTCCGAGCAGTTGGTATAGTGCAGGGTGATGAGGTAATTACTGTAGGTAATTCAGATATATCAACGACTGCTGCTATTCATAATGTTGGGGCACATTCTATATTATGCGATATCAAAATCGACGACTACACTATCGATCCAGATAAAGTAGAAGCCCTCATTACTGAACGTACAACTGCAATATTGCCCGTAGATATGTATGGTCATCCGTCCGATGTGAAAGCTCTACGTGCCATAGCTGAAAAACATAATCTTGCTATTGTTCAAGATGCAGCCCTTGCTCTTGGAGCAACAGATCATGGACTTCCAATAGGGTCTTACGCTGATGTGGTAGTCTTTAGTTTTGCCCCTCTTAAGCCCATGGGTTCGCTTGGTAATGGTGGAATGGTTGCAACTAGTTCTACAGAGATACATCGATCAATTTATCTGCTCACAGGATATGGGCACGCAGGAGGTTTCGAAGGTATGGAACTTGGACACCAAGATCATATCGATGAGGGTTACAATGTGCCGATAGACCCATTTCAAGCTTCTTTGGTAAGCACTAAACTCCCCAAATTATCTGAATGGACACAAAGAAGAAGGGCGATTGTATCCATGTATATTGATAAATTAGAAGGTCCTGGATTGCATGTGCCCACCTTCCGTCCTACCTCAGAACCTACTTTTAGATGTTTCACAATTTGTGTTCAAGACCGTGGTCGCGTTCTCCGTGTATTGCGTGATAATGGAGTAGAGGCAGTTTTGCACTATGTGCCACCTGTATATAGGCAGTCTGTATATAAAGATACCGTGTTAGCGAATTTTGAATTGCCAGTTACTGACGAAGTTACCAATTCACTTTTGTGTTTACCAGTAAGTCCTGAATTATCTGATGATCAGGTGTTGCAAGTTATCCAGATAGTTAATGATGCGTTAGCTTCTTAGTTGTGTGTAGCATTACTTAAATTCATTCTGACTAGTAATAAAGGTAAAGAACACCCGCTTTGGAAATAACATAGATGAGGAAACCTCATGGATGAAATAATTGTTCAGCAGTTGGTGTCCATTGCACTTGCTCTTGATGATCTTTTGGGTGAGCAACATGGATTGTATCCCTTACTAACTCGCGAAGTTTATTCATATAACATCGAACCTATTTCCAGTGAATGGAATGCATTATCTGAAGCTATAGCAAGTCTGCAGGACGACCTGTCTGGTCAGGGTGGCGCTAGGGCTGATTACTGCATAGACTTGCTGTCTGCTTTTGCTATGATGGTGAGAGAAGGACAGGGAGAACAAGTTGATTACGCAGATAGACTTGCAGCTTACATTCAAGTGCCGGCGAAGAAAGTTGCCGTCACTCATTTAGATCAGCTTCGTACAGATCTTATTGGAGCACTTCACGAGTCGGGGTACAAAAAGGAGTTTGTTGAATCTATTTCAACTTGGAAAAAGTCTCAAGCTGTCGACTCAGGGGACCTGCTACGACTAGGCAATCAATATATGCAGCAGTCCTTGCAGAGGTGCTCAGAGCTGGGTTTGGGTATTCCTGAACAGCACAAGATAGAACTTGAGTTTCCTATTAATTATCCATATAGGGGTTACAGCAATTATCAAGGAAATTATAGGGGACAAGTGTTTATGAGTGCTGATATCGAATGGCAGAGAGCGGGTATAAAACAAGTCGTGATGCATGAGAGTGTGCCAGGACATCAGGCTTTTAGTGCTATAAGAGATAAATTGTACAG
The DNA here is from genome assembly GCA_002311455.1 of Anaerolineales bacterium UBA1136. GTDB lineage: Bacteria > Chloroflexota > Anaerolineae > Anaerolineales > UBA11657 > UBA11657. The sequence goes on from DCAJ01000064.1 coordinate 5,454, forward strand.
GAACAATTCTTTGGGAATAGAGGGCACGTTGTACTTTGCAAACACTCCTTTTACTGCTCTTGTTGAGGGTATTTGCGAAGTTGGGCAGCAACTGATCGGTTTGATGACGACTGAAGATGACAGGATTTATGATCTGTACAATCGATATACGTCAGCCATAGCTACTAATTTATGCTTTAGTTGTCATTTGGAGGGTATG
>DCAJ01000047.1:0-8104 GCA_002311455.1 Anaerolineales bacterium UBA1136
TGTTACCTGGCCTTACCAGACCCGGAGGAGGATTAGCATCATAACCGCGTAAGACTATATCTTCTCCAAAAAAGAAACCTAACCGAAACTCCGGCACAGTATCACGAGCAGGAGAAGCAGCACTGGAAAAGCTAATGGTTCGTACATCTGCGGAATAATCTCTATTTTGAATTGCATGAAATTCAGAATTCATCCACCATTCCATAGTACGAACTACATTCTTGTGATAGGCCCCTGTTTCCATCACCAGAATCATAGTTTGGTGCTGACGACCGAAATAGTCTACAGGGCTCCATGCATCTCTGTGTAACAAATCCACAGGATCGGTATTTGCATCTGGAAACTCTGTGTCGTTCTCAATCAACTCATTTGGATTTAACTCTAGTGTATACCACATAGAATCGCCCTTATAGTAATTTAACATGTGATCAAAGTAGGTCCGGTTATTAAGAAATATTACTGAGTCTGGCAGCGTAGTATTCTCAAGTGCTCCACGCATAGCATGCAAAGCAGAATTGTTGCCCTGATATCTCTGGTCGAAATGCACACGTCGTAATCCTAATAATGTCAATACTACAACACTAAGTAATATAAGTGATGAGAAACAAGCTGCCAATAGTCTGCTAATCTCAAGACTAGCAACTTTGTACAAAAGCCAAACAATACTTACAACTGACATCATTAACAACATAGCCAATATCCAATCTGGTCCTTCCACGCTATGCTGTACCCAAGCAAAATCTGGTAAAGTACCTTCAATAATCATACGCCAGTGACCAATAATAGGCGAAAATAAGACTGACCACAATCCAACTGTCCACGCCGCGCCTGGTATACCGGTATCTTCAAGAACAGCATAATAATCTAAAGGGTTAACCCACACAGCACCAATCTGTACTAGAAATCCTAGAAGCGAAAGTAGACCGAGCGCGTACCACAATCTATTGCTACGTAGTGCACTCATACAGTTCTCCAGAGTAGGCACCACAGCCAGCATCAGGAAAGGGGTTACTGGAACAAGATAACGCGGACCCCAATTAGTACCGCCAAACCATATATCACCACGTACCAGGGCATAAACCATCACAAAAGCTATAAACATAAATAAAGGCCATATAACATCTAGTCTACGGACGTTTCTTGCCAAGAACGGAGACAAAAGTGCTAGTATCAGAACCGGAGAGTGCCAGAAAAATCCTTTACCTGGACTAAACAAGAATCCAGATATTCCAGTACCAGCACTATTTATGTTACTGAAAGCACCCGACAATTTCTCAAAAAGCTGAAAGCGAAACATACCTATTCCTAGAAGTTCTGTATAAACATACATTCCAGCAAATGCCATAGCCAGTAATATTGATACGATGAACGCAAGTTGCCAGCTTACAAACACAGATCTTGGTAAATGTGACCTTCCAATTAAAGGTATTAGAATCAACATCGGCAAACCCACTACACCTGATTCCTTGGACATTACACTTAGTACACCACTAGCAATAGCTAAGATTGTCCACCGATGCGGCCAGCTGTCCGAAGAATGTAGAGCAAGACGCCAGCGCAACAACCCGTAAGCTGCTAGCAACAATGTAAACCCAGCTGTAGATTCCCGAAAGTAATTCTTGCTGTACGGCCAGGCTATAGTAGTAAGACCGAACAGCAAAGCAGTTACTATAGCGATATTACGTCTATAACCCAACCAGCGGACATACAGGAATAGTAGCATACCTGTAGCAGCGGTAACTCCCATGTTGAGCAGCAGGACACTGTGTGCAACTCCTATCTCTGATATTCTGTCAGCAAACAAGACCAACGGTATACTGAGCAAAGGTTGAACAGGCTCTACATAAGTGTGTCCAGGCCAATCGACATCAGCTGTCATGTTTCGCATTACACTGCCACGACGAGCAAAACTTTCAGCAGTGTCAAACAAAAACAGTTCGTCCGTAGAAATAAAAGTCAACGAGGTAGTGAGCCAATACACCAAGTAAAGTATGCCAAACACTGCCCATCCAGCCGTATGATCTGAGTGTGACCAAGGCCTACTGGTGCGCGATTCAACCATGTATTCCAACGCCAAGTGGATGAGGTAGTATATTAATTCGGTTTCGGTTTAGCCAAATGCTATGTAATACCGCAGCAATTTGTCTGCTATCATGCAAATCTTTTACAGCATGCCACGGGCCATGCATATCCTGCGGAGCAATAGCGTGAGTTACTACATCAGTTATTCCCACCGCTTGCAAAGTTTCCAAAGCTTTTTCGGGATCTGAATGTATCAACACACGAGGACATTTTGCTCTCGTTAGCGCTCTGTAAACTTCGGGCAGTACTAGAGTGGGTATAATATTCTCGTGTAAATTTCCTCCAATGACAACCAGTTCTGTTTCCCTTATGTCACTTAGAACTTCGATACTAGCAGCTGCAGATTTATTGTCTCCCACTAATCCAGGTAGATTAACCAAAATTTCTCCACGCAATCGCAGGGCTGCGTTCATCAATGCTGCACGTTCGCGCAGACTATCTGTAAACTCAGTTTTGTTAGAATTGAGTATGCTACGAACAGAGCCAGGATGCTCTGCTATACAAATAGCGTAATCCTGTAGTCTACGTATTCCTACCTCATTCCATTTAGGATCTGTACTAACAGCTCTATTATCCTTAGTTACCGGAGTCAGAATCACCGAAACAGTCCTGGCAAGGATAGTCACAGCCTCCAGAATGCTCAAGAATTCCTCACCACCACCTATTGCAGTTACCTTGATATCAGCGTCTAGACGATTCTCTCGAACACTATCCCATAGTAACTCCAATGCATATATCATAACAATGCTAAGAAGTACTGTTGCACCTGCTATTATCCAACTAACCATTGGAGATGCTATATATACAATTACAGCAGACATAAGACCAAGGATTCCAGTAGCTATGTAAAGGGCTACAATAGTTCGACGATGGCTAAGACCTAATTTCACTAGACGATGAGAAGTATGATCTACTCCTCCCTGCCACCATAGCTTTCCCCTTCGAACTCTTGAAACAACAACTAAGACAGTGTCGAATAGCGGTACACCCAATACTAGAACTGGCACCATCCAAGTTTGAGAATGTGAAATATCTGGAAAAGTTAGCTTTATACCAAGAACTGCCAATGTTATCCCAAGCAACATTGACCCTGTGTCGCCCATGAAACTTACTGCTGGTTGATAGTTGTAGAAAAGGAATCCCAGACATGCACCCAATAAGGCCGAAGCCAAACTTGCAACTAATATCTGTCCATTTAGCACTGCTAACAGCAGAAAGGCGGCGGCTGCCACAGCAGAAGTTCCTGCCGCTAGTCCATCCATATTGTCCTGTAGATTTATCGCATTGATAACACACACCCCCCACAGCACAGTCAAACCAATATTTAGCCATTCAGTATCAAATATATTGACACTGACACCACCAATTGCAACCACTAGCATAGCAATTATCTGACCAAATATTTTTCCACGAGGTCCTAGGTCTACCCGGTCATCTACAAGACCAACAATAGCAATCAAAGTGCCACCAATCATTATTACTGCCAACTCGCGATACTCACGGCCACCACCAAAAATCAAGAGGCTACCGATGATAGCTGCCCAGATAGCTATGCCACCAAGAACTGGAACAGGTGCGATATGAAATTTGTGGGGACCAGGTTTGTCAACCAGTCGCAATCTACGAGCTGCCATCAGGGTAAGAGGAGTTGCCACAAAGGCGATTAATCCGGCGACCAAGGCAATAAGAGAATAGCGCACTATAGTTTCAGACCACATATCCTATATCCTTTAGTAATTTACTATAAAAATTGACCGTTCGAGTAATCATACTTTCCAGATTATGATGCTTCAGAACATGATTTTGCGCAGCATCTAGCATTGAATCAGGAGCTTTTAGAGCACAAACAATACCATCAACTAGAGAGTGCACATCATCCCCAGGAACTAGGTAGCCAGTTGCTTCTGACTTGATTATGTCAGGCACACCACCGACTGAGGTAGCTACGACCGGAACCCTAGCAGCCATCGCTTCGATGATCGCAAATGGGGTACCTTCATTAATTGACGTGTTCACTAGTACGTCCAAATCCGCATAGATTTTATCTAAATCACGACGCCATCCTGTAAAAATAACTGAATCTCCTATGCCGAGTTCTCTAGATAGTTTGTGTAATTCAGTCGCTAATTTACCACTCCCAACAATTACAAAACGGCCGTTAAAATCGGACTGTAACATTAGGTGAGCAGCCATAAGGAAATAATGATGGTTTTTTATGGGTACTAATCTACCTACATTTCCAATTAGTGGTACATCTGATTCTATATCCAACTCCCTGCGGAATTGCCCACGTTTTATTGAACAATTTTTGTATTCAGTCAAATCTAAACCCAATGGCAATACATGAATCTTCTCAGGTGGAGCAATATTGTATTGAAGCAACTCGTTCCTTACGGTCTCGCTCACAGTGAGTATGACCGTGGATAACCGAGCCAATATTCTTTCAATAATAATAACGATTGTAGATATACCTGGTCCCCAATATCCACTAAATACATGGCCATGGAAAGTATGTACAATAATTGGCACCCTGGCTAGCTTAGCAGCTATACGACCCAAAGCTCCTGCCTTAGCTGTATGTGTGTGAACTATACTAGGAGAAGTTGACCGCATTAACCTCCAAAGCCTGCTGCAAACATATAAATCGTTCCATGGTGACAACCTGGCGCCAAGATTCTGGTAAAGATGAAAGCTTAGTCCATACTCTTTTGCTAAATCAGTCATATCTCCCTCACTGCCTGCCTGTCGTCCAGCTACCAGTGTGATTTCAAAACCATTCTGAATTAACCCAGACGATAACTGAGCCACGTGTAATGCCGGACCACCAATATTCATGCGTGCAATAATATGTAAAACGCCTGATTTGGTCATATGTCACTTGGGTGTCTTATTGTCATTCAAGCTCCGGTACCAATCTATAGTATTTTGAAGGCCGTCCACCACGCTTATCTCAGCCTTAAACTGGAGAATATTGAGTGCTTTACTAACATCGGCATAAGAATGTCTTATGTCGCCAGGTCTAGCTTCCGCATAATCTGGATTAATATTGACACCTATTAACTTGTGTAACATTTTTACTAGATCATTAAGACTACTGCCTGATCCCATAGCTATATTAAATATCTGACCTGGTGCTTCCGGATGATCAAGGGCATGTATGTTAGCATTCACAATATTGCCAACGTAAGTAAAGTCACGAGTCTGTTCACCATCACCATATATCTTTGGAGCATTTCCTTTCAATAGAGCAGTAATAAAACGTGGGATCACAGCCGCATATTCTGATTCTGGATCTTGTCTTGGTCCAAACACGTTGAAATAACGGAGTGCCACTACCTCAAAACCATAGACAGTATAAAACGCCATGCAATACTGCTCGGAAGCTAGTTTGCTTACTCCATATGGTGACAAAGGTACAGATAACATATCTTCTGTTTTAGGGCCCCTATCACGAGCTTCCCCATAAATAGATGATGAACTTGCATACGTCATGCGTAGCACTCCGGCGTCCCGTGCTGCAACTAAAAGATTCAACGTAGCAATAACACCCGATTGATTATTTCCAATAGGGTCTACCACCGAGCGAGGCACACTAGGAATAGCTGCCTGATGGATAACGTAATCTACGTCATCTACCACCTTGTGCGCATAATCTAATTCTGCCAGATCACCTTTAACTATTTCTATGGAGTCCTGCACGTCAGCAAGGTTGTGTATCCGACCTGTAGAAAAATTGTCGGCCACACGCACATCTTGCCCTTGATCTATAAGAGCAGACACTATACTAGATCCTATGAATCCGGCTCCACCAGTTACAAGATATTTCAACTTTACACCGTATCCTTATTTATACCATTGTGCGTAGAAAGTACATCATGTCTGGAATTAGCAACCTTGGCACATACAATTTGTGTGAGTATCAGGTTATATATCTTCTCAGTATCAAAGATCATTTTTGGCACTGAGAACGTATTCTGCACTCGCAATTTCCCTCTTTGACCACACTCTAACATTTTGTAGGGTGACCTTAGTGCAGCAAGTATACTGCCAGCAAGCGCATCACTATCTCTAGATTTTACTAGCCAACCAGTTTCACCGTCCAGCACCACTTCTGGAATTCCTCCTACCTCAGTTGCAACAATAGCTAGAGAAAAAGACATAGCTTCTAATAACGATAAACCAAAACCTTCCCATTCTGAAGCTAGCACAAACAAGTCTGCACTCGGTAAAATGTCCATCACATCTGTACGCCAGCCAGCAAACCTGACGTTTTGAGCAAGATCTAGATTGAGCATAGTATCTTCTAGATGTGCGCGCAAAGGACCATCTCCTAATAACAACAATGATGCCTCAGGTAATTGATCGACAACCGATCTGAAAGCTTGAAGTAACCATTTGTGACCCTTCTGCTCGGTAAGACGGGCCGCACATACTAATAAGGGGCCTTTAGACAGTCCAAATTCGGCACGTGCATCAATTGTCTGTCTATTATGTTCATCAACTGTCAAACCATAATACACAGTGTCCACAACAGAAACTGGTACTTTCTCGGTCTTAACCGTAAAAGTTCGCACTCTTTCAGATATAGCTATAAAACGGTTGGTATATTTGTTTATTATTCTGAGAACAACTGATAGTGGCCATCGAGCACGAAAAGGATCGTCATTGTGACGTGACGATATTACCGCTGGCACACCTGCCATCCGTGCAGCTATCGTGCCATAAAGATCAGCGTGAAGTAGATGTGTGTGGACTATTGATGGAGCTAAATCACGTAATCGACATGCTAACCTAATAACCAAATACAGGTCGGCATGCCGGTTGATAATCATTCGTTCAGTTTTCACACCAGCCTGCTGCAATGTAAGAAAAAGTTGATCTACAGGTTTTTTTGGTTCAGTAAGCACAATGACATAAATATCAAAGCTTTCGCTATCTAGCTCTGGCAACATAGTAATTAAATGCCGTTCTGCCCCAGATATTCCTGTAGCCTTGATAATATGTGTAATACGATTCACAGTCTAGGAACCTCAGTTGGCAAAGTAGCAACCGTTGATTTACGTATAACCCACAATCGAAGATGTTTTACACTACTATAACCAATGTCCACTACCACGTGTGCTGACAGGATTAAATATAATGGCATTATCGGAAATAGATAACGTGGAATAATAGTCAAAATAGCATAGACTCCGCTAAAATACAAAATTACAATTGCAAAAATACTCCATTTTCGAAAATCTCGCCTTTGCACAACCATATATATTAGCGATGCTGCAATAGAACCATAATGGAGGGTATATATCCATAGTTTTGGGAAAAATGCAGGTAATCTTATTATATCCATTAGTGAGTTCTCGGATTTACTAGAAATCATATCCTTTATACTCTCGTTACCAAGGACCACACCAATAGCTACAGTTCCAAAAGGTTGTAAGTAAGCCTCACCTAGTCGGCTTATGCGCAAACGCAAGAACCCTATCGGATCAGAAGCAATAATATTGATTGCATCAGTAAGATAGCTATATCGATCTGCACCACCATCTCCTATGCGTAAATCATCGATCTGTTCCATCATTTCTAGTTTTCTCAATGAGCGACCATCTCCTTGAGTACCCATCCAGAAATGCGCTGCTCCACCATGTGTAATCTTAGGACTTCCAAATAACACCCAGTTCCGCACCATCCATGGAGTGACAACTATAGCAAATCCAGACAGCAAGAACACCCAAGAACGCCATACTCGTAACTCGCTCCTTAACAAATACAAATGTAAAAGAAATATTAATGGTAAGAACTGGACCACTCCGCGTGTGAGAGCAGTAATACCTGTGGAAATGCCAACTAATATCCATAGGTTAGTATTATTTCTTTCTATAGCAACCAAATACAACCATACGCTAAGCATCAACAACATAGTTAGTAAGCTTTCCGTGGAGACAGATCCACTTTCCACAATGAATCGTAAATCCACGGCCATCAACACAGCTGCCACAATACCAACCTCTGGTCGAATACACCG
>DCAJ01000047.1:8147-19502 GCA_002311455.1 Anaerolineales bacterium UBA1136
ATACACCGTCTACCCAAATCAAATGCTAGTACTGAAAGCCCAACTCCCATCAAAGTTTGACCTAACCTTGCAGCAACCAGCACATTGTTAAAACCAAACACTATTTGAAGCATTCCTAAATATGCTGGATATACCGGCCCAACTACAGCAACTGACTCACCATATGTGAGGCCCAATCCTCTTGCAATTTGATCGCCCAAATGCATATAAAAAGGACCATCACCACCAACTAGGTTTGGTTGCGGATCCAATAACAAAACCCATATCAAACGCAGAATTAAGGATAAAAACACTATAAATGATAGAATACGACGCTGAGGTGCGCGAAGTGGTTCCGGACTTGTTATAGTAAGTTTTTGACCAGATGGGAATTCATTTATCATCAGAAAATTGTCGTCCACTATTTTCTAACTCATCCACGCGTTCCCGTAATATACCGATTTGCTGAGCAGCGATGCGAGCATCACGCGTGAGCTGAGTAATTACTGCAGAAAAGTATAGTAGGATAACAAGTAATCCCACAAATCCTGCTACAAAAAGTGCTGAAGGAGCATAATATATACCCAGGATAGGAGCAATCCGGTCTAGCGCTGGACGTGCAATAGCTAACAAAAGTATCACTAGGGACAGAATCAACCACAATAGCGAATATTTCTCGGCAAGAGCCCTACGTCTCACCATTTCTAGCACTAATAGCAGCAATCCCAGTGCAGCAACAAAAACCAATAGTGAAAGTCTATCAGTGAACATATGCTGTATCCTCGCTTCGTGGTGCACGGCGAATCGACAAAATAGTCACGGCCAAAATAACTTTTATCATGTAATAAGCTGACCAAAAAGGAGTTATTGAACTCTTGCCACCATATCGTTTGTTCATATGAACAGGCACTTCAGATACTCTTAGGCCTATCTTACGAAATGCTAGAAGTGATTCAGGCTCGGGATAATCAGCCGGATAATTTTCTGCACAAATTTCAATCGCTCGTCTATTGCTAGCACGAAAACCGGAAGTAGTATCGGAAAACTTTTGCCCAGCTAGAATGGAAACGTACGTAGCCAAAATCTTGGTTCCCAACAAACGCGGTAATGGAGTTACATAACCACGATCCGCCAGATACCTAGAACCCACTACTACATCTGATTCGCCTGTAAGTAAATTACTCAACAAAACCTCTATCTCACCAGGATCATGCTGACCATCACCATCAACTTGTACTGCAATCTCATAATTCCCAGCCTGAGCCAAGATAAAGCCGGTCTGCACTGCAGCACCAATACCCAAATTATATGGTAGAGAAACCACCTTTGCGCCAGATTCATAAGCTACGAACGAAGTAGAATCATGAGAACCATCATTTATCACGACCACGTCCGCTGCCGGAAGACACTCTTTAACACTGTTTACTACTCTTGCTATACTAGCTTGCTCATTATAAGCAGGAATAATCACTAATATCTTTGCATCACTCATTGGTTTCACAAAAAATAAATCTTTTTAAGTTTTGTCGACACTCACCATCGCATCTCTAACTACATCCTCTACCTGTTGAAAACGCTTATCCCAGGAATAATCTGTCATAGCTCTCTGGCGAGCTACTACATCATGCTCAACAATCCCATTTGCATTCTGGACTATTTGGTCTTCCAGTGCAGTAACAAATTCTTTAGGAGTCCGCACTAGAGAAATCAAGTCAGCAAATTCTCTAGCAGCGGGCATATCAACTGACACAACTGGTTTTCCTGATGCCAAGTACTCATATAGTTTTATAGGACTAACAGTATCAGACAATTTGTCTAACACAAACGGATTAATACAGACATCAAATCCAGCAATGAATGCTGGTATATTTTTGTATGGTATTTTACCTAGAAAATATACGTTTGATAAGTTTCGGACTTTATCCACACGAGCAAGTGGTTCAATAGGTCCAACAAATACAAATGACCAGTCCGGATGTTTTTGGGCAGCATATGCAATCAAATCAAAGTCTATCCAATATTGAATCCACCCATGAAATCCAACCACAGGCTTAGGTAATTCAGACACTTCCTTAGGAGGAACTGTTTCTTTGCGGCCAGCGAGAGCAAAATGTCTTAAATCAGCTCCATTTGGTATGAGAGCTAGTCGTCGAGAGATTCCAGATTTGGCTTCCTGCAAACCGGGATGCGTAACAATAACCTGATCTACCATACGCAACAGATCGTTTTCCAAAGCTTCAACTGTAGCTGAACGAACGAGACCACGAGTGGCGGTGAAATCATCAACACATTCATAAACTACAAATGACTCACCGAATCTATTTATCAGACCAGCAGCATGCGGTGTGTACACCCATAAGATAGTACTATCAAAACCAATTCTTCGCAGTGCCCATAATATGATTGGAGCCAACAGCCAATTGTTCAAAGCATTGACGAATCTAAAAATCTGAAAGAATGGTAATACAATAGGTAATGTAAATATCCATAGCCTCTCAGATACAATCCGCGGACCATAAATCCACGACCACATACGGTTGTACTGACTTCTAATATCTGCCAGCCATCCTAATATGTGCATTTGCTGCTCTACATAAAGCACTCTGTTACCACGAGATGACAATTTTCGCGCCCAGTGATGTTTTCGTGTAGGTAACGCATCCCAGTCTTGGGTTGAAAGAATAAGTATATCTTTGCCAGTAATCATTCGATAAATATAAAGAGACTCAACGTGGGATGATCTGACTATATGAAAATTGTATCATGTTGAAACATTAACTCACACTAGATATAAGACTTTAGAGACACTCTCTTAGCAGAGGAAAGGGATTCTATTGCTGCCTGCGCACATAATGTAGCATTCAGACCATCTAGTGCATTTACAGTTAATGATTGTTCTCCTCGTACGGCACGTAGAAAATGATCTAGTAGAGGAAGATGACCCTTGTCAGAAACACGCAATTTACGAGACTTTCCTGGTAATCGATATAATGAAAGTGAACGGAAATCGTCAATTACTCCTACTCCTCCACCTGCAAAAACCTCGATTCGCTCCTTAGAGAATTCTGCACTCCCTAAGGCGGTGTATATAAGAGTCCCAATGCTACCATTATTGTATTTCACGACAACCGAAATGTCGTCCGACGAATCTCCAGCAGATTGCGCTATTACAGACACAGCATCAGAATCCAACAACCAAGACATGAAATCGAAGAAATGACATCCCTCACCAATCAAACGTCCACCTCCAATTTCAGGATCAAGTAACCAGTGTCCTTGAGGCAATCCACCAGCATTCACTCTATATATGATCTGTTTAGGACTCATTACATTTGATAGGCTATCCCGCAAGCTCATAGACAGAGAACTAAATCTGCGATTAAAACCGATAGCGCACAATACCTGTGATTGTTCCACCGCTCGCAATATTTCAAGACACTCATCACCAGTCAAGCCAAGTGGCTTTTCAACAAATATATGCTTGCCAGCTACAGCAGCTGCAATACATTGCTGGCTGTGCAGGTTATGTCTAGTAGAAATAAGTACCGCATCTATATCTTCATTTAACAGTACATCGGAGATATCAGTGGACACTATAGGAGCACCAAGCTTTTCTGCAGCCTGCCTCGCACTACCGCCTGAACCACCAACCACCGCCTGCACTACTACTTTGTTAGACAATAGTTTCAAGTTCGGTAAATGAACTGCTCTAGCAAAATGCCCAGGTCCAACCAGCATTAGTTTTACACGATCATCTCGCACATCAATAACTGAAGGCAATCTCCAGATTTTATCTGAGTCTGTGGTTTGCTGATATTCTGGGTAAGTCAACACTATGCCAATCACTTCTGTGTCATTGCCTGTAGCTTCTTCATAGGCTAACATTGCTTGATCAATGGAATATTCTGCACTAATTAATTGATTCACTTTAACATTGCTTAAAGCTAACAGATCCAAAAATGCACCTAAATTTCTAGTCTCAGTCCATCTCACATAACCTAACGGATATGTCAATCCCTTTTGCTCATAATCTGAATCGTAACGACCTGGACCATACGAACGAGAAATCCGTAGGTCAATCTCTTTGCGATAGTATTCTTCCCTCTCTAATTCAAGTCCGACAGCTCCTACGACAACAACACGGCCTCGTTCTCGACACATACGAAATGCGTCATTGACTGGCTTGGAAGATTTGGTTGCTGCGGTAACAATCGCAGCGTCAGCACCAGCACCTTCTGTTAGATCTAGCACAGACTGAGTAACATTATCAGTATCCGAGAGTAACAAATTCTCAAAACCCAAATTTCTAGCTACTTCCAATCGAGCATGTGACAAATCTACACATATCACTGCACATCCATTTGCTCGTAGAATCTGAGCCGTCAGAAGACCGATCAACCCAGTACCAATTACTACCACTGTCTCTCCCAAAGTGGGGTCAGTACGCCGCACACCTTGCATAGCTATAGCACCGATAGTCGAAAAACAAGCCTCTCTCAAAGAGATGTTGTCAGGCACCTTAACTACAAGATTATGTGGAACAGAAATAGTCGCTGCATGGTTAGCATAACCTGCACCTGCACAAGCAACTCTATCGCCTACTGAGAAACATTTAACACCATCTCCAACCTCAAGCACTATACCTGCAGAGCTATAACCTAAAGGATACCAACTCTCGGAAGCATCTCTTACTATGCCTACCGCATTTTTTATGCCTTTTTCCGATACAAGCTTGAATGCGCGACGAACGAGTTCGGGGCGTCGGAAAGCACTACCAACAAGGCTTCCACCACCTGAAAGGGCCATAGCTTCAGTACCAGTCGAGATCAAGGAATTGGAGTTTTGGACTAAGATATGCCCAGGCATGAGAGATGGTACCGGAACATCTTTCACATGAAGATTGCCCTTGCCATCAACAAATACCTGTTTCATTGCAATTCAGTCCTTATCATTTTTTTATCAAATAATTGCCTAAATATAATGAATCAATGCCGCTTCGAGAAAAAGTGCTAATAGCGTCTGATGGAGTATTTACTATTGGCTCACCACGTAGGTTGAATGAAGTATTCAACACTACAGGAACGCCTGTTTTCTCCCAAAACTTCTCAATAACACTATAATAAAGAGTGTTCCATTCATGACGCACAGTCTGCAAACGACCAGTACCTCCAACATGTGTAACTGCCGGTATAGTGACACCTTTGTCATCTTTTGTTGGATATACGGCCAGCATATAACGCAGCGGATATAATTTCTCTGCATCAGACAACTGGTAATAATCCGATACGAATTTCTCCAGTATCGCAGGTGCAAAAGGACGAAACGGCTCTCTAAACTTTATTTTAGTATTGATGATTTCTTTCATTTCGTCCCGACGCGGATCGGCTAAAATAGAGCGGTTTCCAAGTGCTCTTGGGCCCCACTCAAAGCGACCCCGTGCTACCGAGATTACCTTGCCATCATTTAGGTCGTTTGCCATGGATTCAGCCATTACGTCCTCATTATCAAGACATTTGTAATTAATCCCCGAATAATCCAAAGTATTCTTGATCTCGTCAGACGTATATTCCTTACCCAAGTAAGCATGCTCTTGAACGAATCTACGTTTATGTCCTAGCAATACATGATAAGCATAAAGTGCAGCTCCTAAAGCACCCCCTGAATCCCCAGGAGCTGGCTGCACGAACACGTTGTCAAACGAAGATTCTCGCATTATGCGACCATTAGCTACACTATTCAATGCCACTCCCCCAGCTAAGCACAGATTATTGGATCCAGTTTGACGATAAGCGTTTTCACACATCTTCAACAAAGTATCCTCAGTAACCGCTTGTACACTGGCAGCGATATCAGCATAGTTTTGATTAGTTGCAGCTATATCTATATCCCAATTAGGATGGTCTCCATTCGGATGTGTAGTAGAAGTATAGAAAATAGAATCGTGCACTCGTGGTTGGCCAAAAAGTTGCTCGAATTTGGAAGAAAATGATCTATTGATGGAACGATGAAAACTAAAATAATCCATATTCAGTTGAAAGCTTCCGTCGGGCTCTACCCTTATCACTTTCTGCACATCGTCAATTCGAGTCGCTTTGCCATAGGGAGCCATGCCCATAACCTTATATTCTCCGTTGTTGACCCTAAATCCTAGAAAAGCAGTAAACGCAGAATATAGTAATCCTAACGAATGAGGATACTGTATTTCATTTAATAGTTCAATCGTATTCTGTCCTCTACCATCCCAATCAGCTGTAGCCTTTCCGGTTGTGGTGGTAGTCCATTCACCAACTCCATCAATAGTTAGGATAGCAGCTTCTTCATAAGGAGAAGAAAAAAAAGTACTAGCAGCATGTGAAAGATGATGCTCAATAAACAACAGTTTTTCTGCCTCTATATCAAGCCTACTAAGAATCAATCCTTTAATCCATAGCTTGTCATTGAACCAAGTAATCATAGATTCACGAAACACACCCCACGACATTGGGTAGGATCCTAAAGTGCTACTCAAAATTCTCTCGAATTTGAGCAATGGTTTTTCATAAAATACAACATAATCCAAATCATTAGCGCTTATATTACCCTCACACAAGCAATAATCTATCGCATGTTGTGGAAAGCCATGGTCATGTTTTACTCTACTAAAACGCTCTTCCTCGACAGCTGCCACTAAATCACCATCCTGAAGCAATACTGCTGCCGCATCATGATAAAAACATGACAATCCTAAAATATTCACCTAAAACTGTCTCCTGCTCAACAATAAATTTGCCTCCGTACCAGAATATTTAGTCCAGCATGTACCTTGATTATCTGATTTGATCCTAAGCGGATCCCCAAACAATCTTACGCCTACACCAAAGGGCACAAGTATAGTGAAATATAAGATTGTAAGTACAATCCTAGCAAACAAATCACCAATTAATTGGCCAAAACGCTGCCAACGATCCCAAATTATTCTTGTAAACGAAAATAGTTTCACTACATCATTCCCTTTTGCGATTTCAAAACCTCACTACATC
Source organism: Anaerolineales bacterium UBA1136 (assembly GCA_002311455.1). Lineage (GTDB taxonomy): Bacteria > Chloroflexota > Anaerolineae > Anaerolineales > UBA11657 > UBA11657. The sequence continues at coordinate 15,146 of DCAJ01000047.1, forward strand.
GTAAGTCAAGTTCTAATCTACTATGGAATGGTAATAAGATGGTCTTCATTACACTTTGCCTGTTTGACAACATATAGTATTGTAGAATTGGAGCTTTTTCTTGTACACCATAGCGAGGCGACACCCAACCTGTATTAATGTTTGCATCAATACCTGCACTACTATTACCTCCAACATCCTTGTATAAGGGCAAAACAGCAAGATTTGGACCATCCTGAAAGCACGTTGTTGCTGTTAGACCATCTAACTCCACTGGTGAATCTGAGAAATGAAAATACATAGTAAGTTTAAACACTTCATCCGCATCACTCCCCAAATAACCAGCACTATCAGAAATCATCCAATAAGCAACATCATGGAAATATTCAATCTTGCGTCTATGATAAATCATTTTGCCGCCGGATGCCCGGCTAACATATTCGGCATCGAACCAGGTCCTGCAATCATCAGAATTCCATTCATGAATTTTAACACGGGCATCATTACTCATTCGAAACATATCTTTGCTGGGAATTCTATTAGTTTCGTGCGATTCTATCTGTATAGCATTATGCGCAGCAGTGGAACGAAACATGTTCCGAGCCCGATAATTTCCTGTATAAACATAGGATCCTGGATCAATTATGAAGGCTCGTTGACCTATTAACAGCTCGAAGCTTAATGTGTCATTGTGAGAATGGATACCCCATCCTTCGCTACCATTCTCACCAGCCTGTATAACCATATAGTTATCACTACCACGAATTATATACCATCCAGCATCGGGAAATGATATAGAATCAAAATTCACCTCTGGCAATCCATCTGATACAGAAACACATTTCCGACCAAAGGCCCACAAGGCTGTTTCATATCTTCTAGGATCTTGTTGTGGTTGGTTAGAAGCTACACACCAATCTTGCCTTCCAAATAGAGTCGAACCTGCTATGAGAAGCCCTCGCGCATCCTGACAAGTACGTAACGCCTCCTTATCCGATTCAAGAGATATCCAGCGACCTGAGTCACAATCCCCAAAAAGTGGTATTTCACCATCTGGCCTCAGTAATCTGGAAACCACGTTCAACATCCCGATAAGCCGATTGACTACTTCCCTGGGCACTGCTACATCATTCAATTTACAATAAGCGTATGTCCAAAAAACCATCTCAGTGACTAATATATGATAACTCGTTGATGCCTCGTAACTAGTACCGTCCTCGTGTACCTGCTGCATCAATTCCTCTGAAAGCTTAGACAATCCAAAAGTCAACCATGTACTAGATTCTGAGGATGGCTGTAAGTAAATCCCGAGCCAAACCAGCCCACAGAGATCAGCAATATAGTGATTAGAACCAGGCCATCCTGATTCCAAGTAACGCATAATGTACCTGCCATGTTGACACAAGCTCCTTATGAAATCTAGTAAGAATTGATTGCTTAAAGCAGATGCTCCACACATTAATTCATAAGCCCAAATCCAGTTGACTGATCTTATAGAAACTTCCATCGCATTTGCCCAATTTGGGCCAAACTCATAAGGATTATCAGACCACCAGTCACGTATTTGAGAAACGAATTCGGAAGCATAGGACTCATCATTCGTAAGAGCATACCCTTGTCCAAGCGTAACTAAATGGTGAAATCGACTGACCTCCCAAGGAACTTTAACATCAAATCCAGCCTCTAAATCAACCAAACTCAATTTGGTGAAATGCATTTTAGGCCATTCGTGTCCTGATTTGAAATCTTGACGCCACGGTATATTGGCTCCTAAATCAACTAAGCCAGAGCCAAGCACATCAAAACGATGTGCAATTGCCTGATCACAAGAAGACAGAATGCGATTTAGCAATCCAGGGGACTGCTGGGATACATAATTTGCACTCTTTGCTGGCTCACCCATGAAAAAAAACTGAGGATATTTTCGTGCAGAAAACAACTCGATCAATTCTTCTTCATTTTGTACGCTAAAAGCCTCAAAAAGCATAGTATTATTAATTGGTTTAATTGACCTAGGCGCAGTAATAGCGTGCCAGTGCCTCCTCAAAACATATCTAACTACACGAGGATAATTAGCAATAGGTACCGCCAGCATACGTGCTAAAACAAGCTTTACATGGTCTATAACGTTCATGTCAACAATAGCTCATCATATACTGCAAATGTACGCTCCGAATTAACTTTGGCGTCAAATTTATTGCTCGCATGTTGATATCCTTTCTCACCCATACGAATCATCAATTCAGGATTGTCCAACAGAGAAATTATGGCTTCTGCTAGTTTTTCAGGACTCTCTGGTGGTATCAACAAACCTGTTTCATCCGGCACTACCAATTCTCGTGGACCTCCAATGTCTGACGCAACCACTGGTTTGGCCATAGCACTAGCTTCAATAATAGGACGGGCAAAATGCGGAACTGTAGAAGGAAACACTATTATGTCTGTAGCTGCAATTATTTGAGGCACGTCACGCCTTACTCCTAGAAATCGTAGCTGATCTGCGCACATAAACTCTGCAGCAGCCTGCATTACTTTGTGGTCATATTCTTCAATCAGCAACAAACGTCTAAGGAGTTTGCCCGAGGAAGTTTTGGACATCATCAATGGCTTAGGTCCAGCTATCAAGAAGCACGTATCTGGTTTCCTGTTTAGTACAATTTGTAAAGCCCGCACAAATTGCAATGTACCTTTAGGTTTAGAACATCCACCCAACATAGTAACAACATTCTTGACGGATTCTAAATCGAAAAGCATGCGAGCTGCTTTAGCATCAATATTACGATCATAAACAGAAAAATTCACAAAATTATATATTACCCTAATTCGGTCGGAGGGCAGCAATTGGGATGCATCATAGTCGGAAATAGATATGACACGACTAGCATGCCGGCCAATTCTTCGACGAAGCAAGTGCCTCCGAAATCCAAAGTATCCCTGAGACAAAGGCTCGCGAATATGCCACACTACTGGTATACCTGCTTCATAAGAGGCCTGGGCTGGAGCGGCCAAAGTAGATGAATTTAGATGAACTAAATCAGGCTGAAAACGCCTCAAATAATTGTGGGTAGCCCTCACAGAAGGTGAAAACCTCATAGCTTTTCCAGGAAGTTGCCACAGCAAACTGTTTCCATACCACACCAATTCAGTCTGACTAAAATCATCGATTTCCGTAGCTACGTGGCAGTCATACCCACGATCACGAAAAGCATCCACCGCAACACCATCAGCAAGGAATAGCAGAACCGGGTCATAACGATCGCGGTCAAGTTGTTCTAGCAGAAAAAGTAAGCTTAGTGGAGCACCTCCTAATTCACCACCATGGTGGATATATAAAATTCTCTTCATGACTTTTTGGTATTTACTATCAAAAACCAACCCCAGCGACTATCCATCCCAGACAAAATAAACCACAAAGCTTTTATTGTCCAAGACGGATTATCAACCATAACTTTGCACTGGTTAAACTGAGTAACATATCGAAAATCCACCAGATCAAAGAATGGTTTTTTAACCGATCGCCTACTATATACTTTTGAAAGTGGGTTGCGCAAACCGCCAAAGTCGGTGCCCGCGCGCAGTATGTCTGCAAAAATAAGCCACTTCCCCATAGCCAATACTAAATCTTTCCAATCTGGACGAAATGCGATTAATTTGTCCCTAAGATTATTAGGTAACCAATTTAGAACAAACATCAAGCTACCAAGCACAATCACTATGTTCCACCAAAACCAACGAGAATTGCGATTGTAAACCATGATATTCACAATGCTTTGGGCATCATAACACGCACTATTTCACGAGCCGCTCGCTCGGTGTCAGGTGTGTGATGAATTACTCCTGAAGAGTAAAACCTTTGAAAAGATTCTGAAGAAAATGGCAGGTGCTCACAATTTGCAATAACGAAATCAGCATATAACGCGCGCAATGAGAATCGTTCTCTAATAATGTCTACAGCTCAAGGCATCTGATCTACAACAACTAATCGGGCACCATTTTGGGAAAGTCTTTTAGCATTGTAACCCATTCTACAGCCTAGCTCTAGTGTGGGTTTACCCCGAGATCGCTCAAAACGATAGTCGCCATCTAAATTAGGATAAAGTAATTCGGTTTGACGATCACGCTCATCAAAAAACTTGCCTATCGGACATGTGTGATTTTACTTCTGCTTCTCCAGCCGGATGCAAATTCCAGTAATATTTTATATGATCAAGAATAGACATAAACGTTCTGCAAAGAAAAAAGTTGTAATGAAAGCGCATACTATAAATATTGCTATTATTCACACATGGTCATTATTTGACAATATACTTTAGATAAGAATGTCTGGAGAATAATTTATCCAAATGCTGAAAAATATACCACTAAGGCATACTCTTAC
>DCAJ01000047.1:19638-30571 GCA_002311455.1 Anaerolineales bacterium UBA1136
GGCAAGGCAAAACGATATGCATTTTCAACTAGTATAGATGTGAACGATAATACTCCTATTGAAGCAGGAGGTGCTCCAAACAGAATTACAGAACGAGCCCAACCTAGTAACTGCCCGGTCCTATAAAAACCCCATACATAAAGAGATGATACCAACGCTATCACTAAAAGCAACAAAACATTACTGCTTAGAAGTATCCGTATAGAATTTATCCAATGATCAAATGAAACCATGTTAAATACACTATTGTCATAATAATAAGCTGTTTCAGCCATTACATCTATCACACCAAAATATAGATATCCAGGTAGCCACGGATTGTAACCCGGTGCACCTATATGTAGAGAAGCAAGTCTGTTATAAAACACTTGAGGAATATAAACAATAGCGGCTACTACTGGCAACAAGATCAAATCCCACCAACGCCGCTGAACACCAATCACCAAAAGTCCTAACAAGATAAAAGTCGCAAAGTGCACTCTGAAGAGTAGCATAACTCCAGTTGCTGTCGCAGTGAGAATCACCCATTTGATATCTCGAGATCCAAGACAATTAACCAGAAAATATGTTGACACGAGGGCAAAAAATACGCCTGGGCCGTCAGGTATGCCTTGTAACCATGCCACTCCAGGTACATAAGGCATTCGCATCCAAGCTGCCTGCGGATGAAGCCAAAGCACTAACCAAATTATCCAGGGCATAATTGCCCACATCAAAGCCGCAATGTAACCACTATCTTCGTTATATAGAAGACGAGCAGTTAATCTACCTATAACTATGACTGATAGACCCCCAAAAAAGAATCCGTTCAAAAGTACCATATGGGGCAACAAATCGGAAAAAGTCGAAGAACCCAATAATCTGATTATGATAGCCATAATAGCTGGCAAGCCAAGATTGACCGAAAAATACTGCTCGTAAGTTCCTCGTGCTAGAACTAACCCAAAATCAAAATAATAATTCTGGTCACCGCCATGATGAAAATACCATACATCATGAGATTCTAATTGAGGAAATCCGACTATAAGTAGACATACGATTGCCATTCGTAGCAATGCCAAGACGGAATAAATCAGTAGGGGGGCATGCGAATTTTGCCTCGATTTAACAATATTGGACACTATTCGCCTAGTTGATTTCAACAATATATACACAACGTAAACAGATACTGCTTTTATCTATTTTCCATAGGGAAATTGCTTGAACACGCGTGTGCCGCGTTCCCTTATCAGCTTAGCTGGATTACCACCTACAATAGTGAACGCATCTACATCACGAGTAACCACTGCACCAGCTGCAACTACTGCTCCTTCTCCAATGGTAACACCCTTAAGAATTATTGCACTGGAGCCTATCCACACATTGTCATGTATTGTTATCGGTGCATCTCGTCTAGAGAAATGAGGATCGTCTGGATCATGATCAGAGGTATACAATTCGACCCCATGACCGAATACAACATTATTTCCTATGACTATGCTATCTCCAGCAACAAAAAACGTGTAGTGTGGAATAGTACAATGATCGCCAATACTGATCCTGTCCATAGCTCCACCCGTGAAACGGACACCTGTCCAAATCTCTGTATTATTACCAATACTTATTCCACAAACATGTCTGTAGTAAGCATTCCGAACCGCAGCCAACGGTACATTACCAATTATTACATTCAATATCCAAGTACGTAGAAAACCAACGAGAGGTATAGCTAACTTAATATTCAGCCAACTTCGAATTTGTTTCAGCATATATTTGTGCGGGCAGCTCCTAGATTATATACCTGTCGGAACGTAAGTCCTTTACTAATGCAAAAATATGAGAAAGCATCATTGGCAAGCACATCGTCTGAAAGCAACAAGCCTTCCTTATCAAGGGCAGAATATGCTACCCCAAACTCCCAGGTCATATTTTCATAACTGTGGTCACTGTCGTGCAGAAAAAGATCAATATCACCTAAACGTTGGAGCAGAGAGGGCAAATGCTCACGAGAAGTACCAATTAATTGTGTGTGTCGTTCACGTAGATATTGTGGAACTGCCCACCCAGACAAAGTACCTGAAGGCAGGAACTCATGATAACTTTCAATTGCTTTTAGCTGTGTCTTGTCAACCTTGCCGGGAGGCAGGTCAATGGTATACAGATGACCACTTCGATTGCGCTCCATAGCACGCAGTATGAATGCTGTAGACTTTCCTGGTGTACCACCCGTCTCTACCATCATTTTGGGCTTTAGTGCCCGCACTATAACGTATAGTGTAACTTCGTTAAAAAACACTGATCCGGAACGACCAAACAACATGAAATCTATTGCTCGAGGTGAATAATGAGTATATTTACTCAATTTGCTCTGCACGTCTCCGATAAAATCTGTATCTTCTTCAATCTCCATGAGCAGTTTTTTGCTTTCGCGCGACGGAAGACCTACACAGGCTCGGAGCAATGCTAAACGATTGAGATCATAATTAAATGCTTGAGCCAAAATCAACGGATTGCGACATTCTGTAGCACGTTGCAGCCATAACCGTACATCTCTATACATTAATTTTCCCTTTGATATTTCAAAGCTCTAAGGACTGTGTTCCACACGGTTTGTAGTCTGTCACGCTCGAAAACTACAATTGCTAGAGTAAATAATATCAAGCAGATAGCACCCTTAATTGCAGCACTAAACCAAATCATACTAGGCAACCAAGGTGACAATAGCTGCAGCATACCATAGGCTACTAAACATGTCAGTGCAGGAAGCTTATAAATATCTAAAGTTGACCATCCTAGCTCCTGACCAACGTATCTGTCAGCTATCCATAGACCTATAACTGTCATGACACTAACTGACACAGCAGCTCCAGCGGCACCCCATAGTAAGACTGCACCAGGACACACTATGATCAAGAAAATAGCCTGATAAGCTACTGTGCGACGCATGCGCTTTTCCTTACGCACTGCGAGTAGAAGCTGACACGCATTTTGATATAATGGACGAAACAAGATGAAGCCAGACATTAGACGAAACAAAGGTACTGTATCCAACCAGCGCGGTCCTAAAACTATTCTGACCACTTCTTCGGTAGCAGTCAACGCAAAAACTCCTGAAAGGAAAATAATATTTGTCAGCAGCCATGTCAAATTTCTATATGCAAGTTTCAATGTACGTGTATCTCTAGCAGCGCTTCGAGAATATAGGGGAAGTGCAATCTGACCTATCATACCCGCAAAAACATCCATGGGCATTTTCCCCGCACCATAGGCTCGAGAATAAAATGACTCCGGTAATATGCCTGAAGACATCCAGATTTTGTTGCGCGTCTGTGTAATAGTACCTACAAGCCAATCGTCAATTTGAAATATAATTTTGCCGAGCAATCCAGTTGTCCAAATCGTGAAACCAAATTCCATAAGTTTCCGTGCAAGTGATGTGTCCCAAACTAATTTAGGGTACCAGCGTGTCACCAAAGCCGCCCCTAAACCAACAACAACCACGGGGATGGCTACATCCACAAGAATTGCTGCTAAGTAATATCCTTTCCATGCCAAAGCAACTGCAGCAATCAGACCAATAACACCATGAAATATTGTTAAGCGCGCTAGAATATCGTGACGCAGTCGTCTCTCTATCAAATAGCGGGGTGTGGAAGTTAAGCTCTCAACACCAATCATAAGCAACAATAGAAATACTGCTAACCACACATTTTGTGACCAATGGTTAGGTACCTCACCAACTAAAAACAACACATTTGGTGATATCCAATAACATATGGCTGCCAAAACCAATCCACTCCACGACAAAATATTGTCCAACCAAAACTGCACTGACAGGGTTCGTGATGACTCATCTTCCCAGGTAACTACTACAGTCCGAAAATCAAACCTAAATACACTAAAATAGGTCGCCCACGCTTGTCCAATTGCCACCATACCGAAATACTCAGGTGGCACCAACCTGGCCAATATAACTGTCTTTGCTATGCCTAGAAAAAATAGCCAATAGTGTGAGGCACCTGACCACAGTGTGCTGATCACTGCACTACCGCTTAGACTACCTTCCACTGTATCACTTGAAGTAGAATCTAATCTCATATACTAAGTAGATGTCCAATAAACTCTAGAGTATGTTTAGCTATTTTTTCATTTGTATACTTCTCTAGTACGCGCAAGCGACCTTTGTTAGCCAAATCTATTCGTTTGGGAGCGTTGTCAGCAAGTTGTTGTAGTGCAGTACACAATCTCTTTGAATCCCCCTCTGGTACTACAATTCCACTTGGACCAATTACGTTGGGTATTTCAGCAGAATTCGATCCTATTACTGCAACTTCACAAGCCATTGCCTCAATCAATACATGGCCAAATTGCTCTTTCCACTGTGGAGTAGTAAGTGAAGGCAGTACGAATACATCCATTGCTTGCATCAACTCAGGAATCTGAGCATGCGGAACAGACTTATGTAGATGTAATTTTTTGCCTTTAGGAAGAGTAGAAGCCCAAACACGTAGCTCATTCTCCATATCACCACTTCCTACAATAAGCAAATCAAATTGCCCTTTGAAGCTACCCAAAGCATCCATTAGTACCCTCAATCCTTTTTCAGGCACTAGACGCCCAGCATAACCAATCACAAACTGACGCAAACCGAGTCGCCCCCTAACCTCCTTACCATCGCCGCCAGAAAATAGGTCGGTATCCACTCCCAATTGTGGCAACATAGTCAAAGGTCCTGTATAACCTTGCCCTCGGAGGATAATCTCTGCCTCACTATTACCAACGATAGCTCCATCAGTGCAAGTCATGTTAAAACGTTCTATTGCTCTAAAAGGTTGACGGGTCCGATACGGTATATTCCACCACGTAAAGAACACTGCTTTGGCTTGGGGAGCAAATTTACGTTTGTACAACAAGAATTGAGTGTAGGATAAAGCTCCAATACCGTTTTCAACGACAATCACGTCTGGTCGAAAGTTTTGCATATGCAAGTCCACAGACAGATAAATAAAACGCATTTCGTTACCTGGAAATACAATACGAGTAGGGAAGATCTTATATGGTGCAGCCACATCAATATGCGGATATATGGTCCCTAAAACAGGTTCTTTCCAGAGATGTGGTACCACTACAGCCAACTCAATACCACTTTGTGCTACTATAGCTGCAAGTTTTTTCTGATTTTCACCAACTAAATAAGTGTGGCTAGCATATAAGACTCTCAATCCAAGTCTCCTTACGTCTCTACTTTAGTATTGCTACAAGCTTCGATTATTCCTCTCCAAATGCCAATGACATTAGCAACACTCTCCAATCCGACTGCCCACAGAAATGGTATAAAATCGTCCAATCGCCGTGGTGAATGTCTAGAAAATCTATATGAATGTCGTGCTATTGGAACAACAAAGCAAATACCTAATAACGCAAAAAATGTTTGCTTTGTTGCTCTGAGAAGTAATTCAATCCTAGAAATATTGTCCCGCTGATACCAAATCTGCGCAACACCTTGTCCACGACCTACACGTTGTGTAAAAAACTTGCTCAAGTCGGCAGGCATAATGTGACTAACAAGAATACTACGATCAAATACTCGTTTATAACCATTATCCTCTAGAAGTTCGCCAAACCAACCATCCTCACCGGCCACTAGTGGAGCACCTACACCTTCAGGAAATAATCCAACTGATATTGCAGCAGATCTTCTACATGAAAACCCTTCGGTCCAATTCATATTAACTTTGGTATCTGGACCATAATACAACCTGTGTTGTGACTGGATATAGCGCGGAAACAACATTTCTACGTTAGTAACCTGGCTTTCTACCAATACATAATCGGCACCCTGCTGGTAATGTTTGTCAAGACTAACAAGAAAATCGGCGGGTAAATGTACATCAGCGTTAAGGATCACTATCACATCTCCTTTGGCAACAAGAATACCCTGATTGCGAGCAGCAGAACGACCTACTCCTCTAGTCTGACGCACATACCTAAATCTCTCATCTATAAATGTCTTTACTATCTCAGGAGTACTATCACTTGAATCATCAACTACTAAAACATCAAAGTTAGAATATTCAAGTGAAGATAGAGTCTGCAAAGTAATACCAATATCCCTTTCTTCATTATGTGTAGGCATCACGATGCTAAAACTTGTTCGTATTTCAGACTGAGAAATATTCTGGATAGACATCATGAAAAGCCTTATGAAGTAATTTCGTCATTGCTTCTCTACTAAAGTAGTCGCGAGCTAAGCGTACGCAATTATCGCTAAACCTGTCCCGCAGATGAGAGTCTTTAAGTAATCGGGTGATATTTTTAGCCATATGATAGTCATCGTTCAAATCTACCAAAAATCCACTTGTTCCGTCAACAACTATATTTTCAGGACCACCGCAGCTGGTAGTAACTACAGGAACACCACACGCCATAGCTTCCAAAACAGAAATACCCAAACCTTCTTGATTAGAGGAAAGCACAAAAACTTCAGCTCCCTGATACAATTCAACAAGTTGCTGCTCGGTTTGACGCCCAACAAAATCGACATTCGACAATACTCCAGCCTCAGAAGCATCCTTAAGCAAGTAATCTTCGGGTTCATCTCCAGTAAGAACCAATCTAACATCAGGTAATTCTGCAAGAACCCTTGCAAATGCCTTAAATAGCATGGGCAAATTCTTGCGCGGGTCATTTATCCTACCTGTAAACAGCAGGTAACTGTCTGTCTTGACCTGCTGTTTATAAGCACGTTTAGGACGAAACAAATCTGTATCAACGGGATAGACAACTATTCGGACTTTTCCTGCAACCGAGGGAAATCTATCAACAATCTTTTCAGCTATATAATCTCCGTTAGCAATAACCATAGTGGCGTTTTCTATGACTAATTTCTCCTCGTACTGCAATAATCGTGCAGAGATGCCAGTGCCTGTTTTTGCTGCCCATGCATCGCCTGCTAACGCACGCCCTGCAAGTTCATCTTCATACATAGTTGAAATCCAAACAATGTATCTTTGCCCTGTCAGGGCCACCGGCAATCCACATTGCGCTGCTCCTGACACCACTACCTGTATCGGAAATTTGTAGCGCGGATCGTTCATCCACAACCATGGAAAAAAGTAGGTTGCCCAGATTGGCAACGGCCAATAGGGAAATGCAACACCTTGATAATTTTCAAACTCAGTTGTATAGGGTCTTGCATGTGTCAACAAATATCTGATCTTTGCCACCCAGCTCCCTGATGGAACTTGGTCAGTTGCCGTATACATCAAGTTAGGATTATGCCCAGAAGCACGCAGCATTTCTCCAACTACTCGCACTTTGGCCATGACCCCACCATGTTGCAAGGGCTCAAGCGTATGAATACATACTCTAGCCATAATCGGTCTATCTACCCAAAATAATCCTGTTCAAGAAATTTATTGTTGTGATTTAGGATTGCGCCTCACATAATTCTCAGTTACAAACCCATCTGATCTAAAGTGCTTGTCCGTCCCAAATTTCATCATAGTGATTCTTGAGCTCATAATGGTAATTGTCCCAAGTAAACTGATGAACATATTGGCGTGCAGCCAATCCCATAACCCTCGCACTTTGCGGATTCTGATAAAAGTACAGCAGTTTTGCAGCAATAGATTTAGCATCACGAATGGGAACGACAAATCCATCTTCTCCATCACGGATATCAGCGCCAACATTCTCAGTAATTATCAATGGTATTCCACAACCAGCTGCTTCGTAGACTACCATTCCAAATCCATCTTGCAATGATGGAAGTACGAACACCGATGCCTGCTGATAATAATGGACGAGCTTTTCTTGCGGTACAAAACGTATATGTCGGAATAATCCTTTGTATGTAGATATGATTTCTTTTGCGTCAGGATATTCATCACCGACAAGCAGCAATTCACTATTCGGCAAATCCAATTCCTTATAAGCCGCCAAAAGATATGAAATACCCTTTTGCTTACTCAATCCACCTGCGTACATTATTCTAAAGACATCATCTTGTTTTTCTCCAGGATAAAAACGGCCAGGATCAAAACCAAGGTGTACACGCCGTAGTTTGCGCTCTGGAATGCCCTCTTGAAGCATTGTGTTCCAGACAAACTGCGATGGCACAAAAATGTAGTCCGCAAGTTTATATTCTGCTACATGTCTTTCTATCAACAACTTATTAATATTCCTATTAAGATCGTTGTCGCTTGCGTCTAAAGACAATATTCTCGCTTGCACTTTAGGATGCGCTGATGACCGGCTAACAACAGTAATAGCTCCATTATTTTTGGCAACCTTGAGACACTGCAAGCCTTGATTATTGAAAACATGTAAGATATCTGCTTCTTTCACGTAATTCGCAGCCAGTCTGTCATAAATATCATCACCAACCAGATAGGATGCCAAACGACCAGTCGTCCCAGGGAACATCCTGATAGCAGCGGCACAAATAGCACCAAGTGGGATTTGTGTGATTTTGCGTTTATCTATACCAGATTCATATTTGTTAAACACTGATGTGATGAATCTTTGCAAATATCCAGCTGCTTGTACTCCCCGAGCAAGATGATAGGCATGAAAAACTCCAGCAGAAGAAACAACTATGTTAGGATGACGCAGCATGACTATAAAACTACCTTCTCAACTCGTACATTTATACAATAATTGTTGCTTATATATCTTCGAATTTATCTGATCTTGCAACTTACAATTCGATTTGATCACCGACATGAAATCATCATAATGATCATCAGGAACATCGCTGCAGCCTAACACCCCATCCACGACAACAAAATCAGGTCGCAATTTTTCCTCAAACTGCATTTTCACTTGAGACAGACCATCTCCTTCCAAGTCACTACTAGACACAGTATCCGGCACACCAACCCACCAGGAAAGACTTCCATGTGGAGCAACTAGATGTTCGTCTAAGTAAACAATCTTGTTACGCATTGCATACCACCAATATTGCTTAGTCAAAACCCTCGATTCTGAAGGAATTTGAGACAATATCTGCTGGGATTCCAATTGGTACGAATCGCCTATACCAGCATTCTTGCCACTAACCAAATATATATCTCCTGCAATATTTAGTATTGCATACATGGAAAAAATGATGTTACTACAGTGCCTGTTAAGCAAATTCCAATTAGTCCTAAAGTAAATATTACTAACTGCAGCTACGCCTAAAACAAAGTAATAAGGTAACCATAACAAAGCATAACCCAACCAAGAATGATCACTATTAATTATCATAAATGTAAAACTAGACACAAGCACTAGACCTGCAAGCTTCCGTAATTCGACACTTCCACTTATATACGCACTTGTTAAGCCAAATAAGAATAGTAATGCCTGGGGCATAGCAACAATAGGAGCTAACCATCCATAGCTGTGCCACCAGAATTGTACGAAATTAGCGGCCAATCCTAGATTCAACCAATTGCCTTTAACAGACTCAAACAACAATAAATCATCGGTATTAATGTTATTTAGAAATAGAGTAATATCAGTGCCGTAACGCACAATTAGTACAGTCGCTGCAGCAGCTAACATACCTAATATAGTAATACCTGGGTATGTCCACCAATTATTTTGAGTAACTTCCTCGCGAACTTTAGATACAACAATCAACAATATAGGCAAAATCAAGTGCACATTAATTACGTGGACATCTAATTGAAATATAAGAAGCATCCCTAATGTGAGAAAGCGCCACCAGTGTGGATGATCTAATGTATATTTGACCCATACTACGGAGATGGCTCCAATCGCCACAGCTAGAATATCGGGCCTAGCTAAATGTCCCGAATATGCTGTTAACCAAGCCGTACCTACCAACAAAGCTGCCCATAATCCTGTTTTCCTATCTGCATACAAATTTCCAATGAGAAATGTAGCAACTATCAGCAGTACTAGACCGAAAAGTGAAACTATCCTGGCTGCAAACAGAGTCGTTCCTAATATGGAAAAAGCTACACCAAGTAGCATCCAGTACCATCTACCATGAAACAAATAAAAGTAAGCATCTAAAGGTGGCCAACTATTACCAGTCATTGCAGCATCATAATACTTGCTTGCTGTACGTCCATAAAACGCCTCATCACAAGTAGGTGCCGGATATTCAAGCAAAGTCAAGAAATGAAAACCTATTAGTGTCAGAAACAAAGTGAAAGGTAAGAAACGAATATATTTGTTTATTGAATACATAAGTTGACTAAAACATTATTTTCCATATTGTCAGTAAGTATTCTGCAGTATTAGTCCAAACCCGCATTTTGCTAAATGATTTCTTTACAGAATAGTCATATATCATGGGACATTCTGTTGCTTTAGGCCTAAAATTTCTTAGCTTAATTAGTATTTCTGCATTACTCACAAAACCAGTAGATGTTATAAAATCACTACTATAATGTTGAAAAGCTTCTTTCAACAATACTGCTCTGTAAGCCCTAAAAAAGAGGGTGTAATCACGAACACCTTTTATAGGGAAAAGCAATCTAAGCAAACGGTTTGCATTAACACTAAAGAAGCGTCTATGCCATGGGAAATTAGGTAAACCACCCCCCTCACAATACCTCGAAGCACATACTATGTCATAACCATCCCTGATTTTTCCAGACATGACAGACACCAATTCAGGTACGCTGGTTCCGTCAGCTTCCATTGTAATAATGACATCCCCATTATTTGAATCTTTGGTAGCTTTACGTAAACCAGTATCAAATGCCTGAGCCACCCCCATGTTCGTAACATGATTCAGCAACGTCAGAGGCATTTCGTCGCAAAGATCCTCTACCACTGAAAGTGTATTGTCTGTGCTGCCATCGTTTACTACATACAGTCTGAAATTGCTTTGGTAATTGGTAAGATGTTCTTTAAGAAGAGTAAGTACAGAAGCTATCGAATCAGCCTCATTATATGCAAGCAATACTACCCTTATGCAATATGACATCTA
>DCAJ01000047.1:30600-32353 GCA_002311455.1 Anaerolineales bacterium UBA1136
TATCACCGAAGGTAAACGGATTGATTAAGTTGAAGATTTTGCAATTGCACACTTATTAATAAAATCAAAAGTCCTGATTGAACACTTTTCCCAGCTGTAATCAGATGCCATTTCATAAACACTATTAGATATCCGCTCTCGCAAACTTACGTCACCAATCATCATATTTATCGCCTGAGAAATCGATTGCGGTCGCAAAGGATCAAATAGGACACAATTGTCTCCTAAAATATCTATCATAGGTCTCTTATTTGTACATGCTATAGGCAATCCAGAAGCCATGGCTTCAAGTAATATGTTTGGGAAATTTTCACAAGTAGAGGCAAAAATGAAGCCATCTGATTTGTTAAACAGATGATGTAATTCAGTGTGAGCTACATTACCATGATATCTAACAAAGCTTCTATCAGTATCCCAAATATTTAAGGCTTTAGTTAGTCTTCTGAGAGCAGGGGCATAAGCTGGGCCTACAATATCCAGTATTATAGGCATGCCTGTCTTACGTAACTTAGATACTGCTTCTACTACATTCCATTGATGCTTATAGACATCAACAACCGATACATATAGCAAACGGAAAGGGTCTTTTATTGAGTACGATTCAAGTCTTCGCTGTGTCCTAGGTTTACAGAAAAACCTGGCATTTATACCATGAGGTATAAGTACCGTCTTCCCTCGAAGTTTACCAATCTGACTGATGACTCGATCACGCGCGTAATCACTAAGAAATATGACCCCTGCTGAATTATGAAATGTGCGTGACTGGAGAATTCGCAGATAAAATAAACGGGCCAACATATAGCTAATGCCATATCGAAAAGCCTCACCCATTTCATAAGGAAGCATGTTCCTAGACATCGAGATCATTGGTATAGAATGATTGCCAGCTATTCCACCAGGAACCAGAATAGAGTCACATACATCTTGGGCTAGGTAGGGTAATTTACGCATCTGCCAGAATAGTCTTCTGAATGGTGAACCATTGATGTCTGGAACAGTGATCACATCTATTCCGCTTGTTCTTGGCATTTCTGCACGAAACTTATCTCTAGCCCAAACAGTGATGCCCGTCGCCCTATCTGTTACACCATTTATATGTGCCAGAAGATTTATTAAGTGATTAATTCCTCCGCCAGATACCAAATTTGAGGCATCGATTCCGTAACGCATCTAAATATTGTTATCCGTTAACCACATTATAAATAATCTCAATCGCTTTAGACACAGGCCAGATTTCTGCAGTCACACGAGCTGCCCTACCCATATCAATCATTTTCTCAAAATTAATCATGGACCACTCAAGATGGTCTGACAGCTCTAACACATCACCTGCAGTGTGTATAAGTCCATTTTCTTGATGAACAACCCTATCCAGCACCGATCCAGACGCATCTGAGCCTATTACAGGTAAACCAGCAGCCATTGCTTCTAGCACAGCTGCTGGATACGCATCGCGCAATGATGGATGCACAAATACATGTGCTTGATCTAATATTTTCCTTACCTCAGTTGGTTCCATCCAACCTGTAATGGTGATATTATCTGACAATCCCAGATCAGCAACAAGTTCGCGTAGATTGTCAACATCCGGACCACTACCGACCACAATATATTCCCACTCACTACTAAAGTTGATGTTCTTTTGCATGCGAGCAAAAGCCTGTATTGCGATATGGTGTGCTTTCACCGAGTTTTCTACTCTACCAACTGAAACAAAACGTGTAATCTTTATACCATTTCGAGCCCTGTTTTG
>DCAJ01000047.1:32397-33485 GCA_002311455.1 Anaerolineales bacterium UBA1136
GTCGAGCCCTGTTTTGTTTGTTGTAGTGATTCAAATCGACAAAAAAAGGAAGTTGCACAAGCTTGTTTGCAGGACAACCCATCTTTTGTAACGCTTTAATAGCAGGCTCACCAGTTCCCATCACAGCCTTAGCGTGATGGAATATCCATAACAACCAACGCTTACGCAGAATGGATTTTAACAGATTGCGATCAGCAGACAAATCAGGAGTATCAGTCCATAAAACAAATGGTAATCCTAGAACCGCTAGTAGGCCGCTCACAAGGACAAGAGTAGGAGTGTTCCAACCAGCAATCACAACCATGTCAGTATTTGGTTTGATAGCCTCACCAACCAATCTCCAATCTATCCAAAGAAATTTACTCATTGGACGAACCATGAAACCATTTCTTAAATCCGTGCTCCAAGGATGCCTCGAATCATATTTCTTGCTCGTGACTACATTGAGATCAAATTGAGGTTCCGAGTGCAATACCCGAAAAAGAAAACTATTGTATGGCGTCAAAGTTGAACAAATCCACAACAAACGAGAGTTCATATACCTCAAAATCCTTATTGGTGCTCATATGTTTTGTGTGACCAAGTTTCTATATCTTCCACCCACTGCTTCATACGACTGACTACATCATATCCACTTGAAATACACCTTGACCTACCTGCGTTAGCTATCTCTATACGCTTTTTATCATGCTTCAAATACCAGTTACATTTTTCTATTAGTTCTTCTGTGGAGGAAAACATAACGGCCTCTAAATCTTCTCTATAAAGATCTTGCATTAAAGAAGTACGTTCACACATCAAGAAACTGCCCATTGCTGGAATTTCAAACACACGAGTAGTGTAATCGTCATGATTTGCCCTACTGAAAAAAGCAAGGCTAATTTTTGCACCAGCAATTGTCTTAGCATACTCATCTTCATATACTGGGACGATATTACCAAATACATTCTTCAATTTTGATGGTAAGTAACGCTGCCAATATTTAGTACCTCCATATACTTTTACTTGGAGACCATTACTAACCAATGCATCCAAATAACTCATTCGAGAATCAGGTTCCGCATGACCGACAAAAACAATATCATTAT
>DCAJ01000118.1:0-421 GCA_002311455.1 Anaerolineales bacterium UBA1136
ATGATGGAGTTATGCCTCAAACTAAAGAGGCAATTGCACATGCTAGGGCTGCAGGAGTTCCGATTATTGTAGCTCTTAATAAGATAGATGTTACTGGTGCTAACTTGGACAGAGTAAAACAACAATTGTCAGACTCTGGTCTAACTACAGACGAATGGGGTGGCGATACTATGGTGATGCCAGTATCAGCCAAAGAGACCACAGGTATAGACGATTTGCTGCAAGCTATATTGTTGATTGGCGAGGATATTGCGATTAATGCTAATCCGAACGCTAAAGGAACTGGGATGGTCATAGAATCCCGAATAGACAAAAAGCGTGGTGTTATCGCAACTCTGTTGGTACAAAATGGGACACTCCGAAAAGGGGATATAGTTGTTGTTGGAGGTGCTTGGGGCCGAATGAGAGCAATATTTTCTCA
>DCAJ01000118.1:620-896 GCA_002311455.1 Anaerolineales bacterium UBA1136
CGATGATTAATTTGGAGAGCATTTTTGCGGAGTTTGAATCTGGAAAAACTCAGGAATTGAATCTGGTGGTAAAAGTTGATGTACAAGGTTCTCTGGAACCAATAGTGAATTCGCTCGAACAACTTGGAACAGACGGACTAAANNAATGGTGAGCCTATTGATGAGGCTATACCATCATATCCAGTTGAGGTGATGGGTTTAGATATTGTGCCTAGAGCTGGTGATATGTTTAAAACTGTGGAAAATGTTCGTCAAGCCAGGTCATCTGCATCTGAG
>DCAJ01000118.1:1036-16577 GCA_002311455.1 Anaerolineales bacterium UBA1136
GACTAAAAGTACGGCTTTTACATGCTGAATTAGGAAACATCAATGAAAATGATGTGCTGCTTGCTATTGCTTCTAGAGCTATAGTGATTGGATTTAACGTCAATCCAGATGCATCTGCCCATAAACTTGCTCGTTCTAACGGAGTGTCGATCCGCGAATATCAAGTTATATACAGATTGGTAGAGGATGTTGAAAAAGCACTACAGGGTCTACTGGTACCGGAAGAACGAGAGGTAGTAGTGGGTGAAGCACAGGTACGTGAGGTATTTACGATATCTAAACTGGGTGAAATTGCAGGTTGTTATATGAGATCAGGTGAGTTTCGCCGAAAGGCTTTTGCACGTGTAGTGCGCGGTGACAAGGTTATCCATGATGGCAATGTTTCCTCACTGAAGCACGAAAAAGATGATGTGAATGAAGTACGTAAAGGATTTGAATGTGGGATTGGACTTAAGGGTTTTCAAGACTTTAAGGTTGGAGACGCACTACAATGTTATATTTTGGAAGAGGTAAGATGATATGGGCCGTATCCGGGGAATTACCGAGAAGCGTATTGCTGAGAGATTGCATCTGTCCATAGCTTCTCTGATTAGTACTCGGATGCGAGACGATCGTCTAAATTTAGTTACTGTTACCCACGTTAATGTAGATAGAGAACTTGAGCATGCAAATGTTTGGGTATGTGCACCTTCATTAGGGGACGATCGTAGTGAGCAGGTGCTGAGTGCTCTTTCTGGTGCTGCGGGGTTTGTCCGACACGAACTTTCATCCAGACTGAAGTTAAGGCGTATACCTGAACTACATTTTCATTGGGATTTTACTCCAGACCAAGCTGCAAAAATTGAAAAGATTATTGATGACATAAGTAGTCCATATGATGATACCTATGGCAACGGAAATTCTTAAAGCTAAAGAATGGTTGCATGGGGCAGACCACATATGTGTTGTAGGTCATGAGAGTGCTGATGGAGATGCAGTGGGTTCCGTGCTTGGTATGACATGGGCTTTGCGGACTATAGGCAAGAAAGTGTCACCATCACTACCTGATGATGTTCCTGCAAGCTTTTCTTTTTTGCCAGGTAGTGAGGAGATTACAAAGGATATTCCCCTTGATGCTGACATGCTAGTTGCAGTAGACTCGGCTGATTTGGATAGGTTAGGCAGCTTGGTTGATAAACTGGCCGCTCCTATTGATATAAACATTGATCATCACATCAGCAATAGTGGATTTGCCCATATTAATCTCGTAGATAGTGAAACTGCTGCCACAGCTGAGTACTTAACCGACTTGTTGACACCATTAGAATTATCAATTAATGACAAAGTGGCTAAGTGTTTGTTAACGGGTCTCGTAACGGATACCCTCGGTTTCCGGACCACCAGTACAAGACCTGAAACTTTGTCTACTGCTCATGAATTAATGCAGTATGATGTTAGCCTTCATGACATTTATCAGAGGACATTGCATAGGCGTTCCTATGAAGCCACCAGACTCTGGGGACAGGCTTTAGGAAATGTGCGCTGTGAGGATGGTCTAGTATGGACTCAAGTTACATTAGAGGGCAAAGCTGAAATTGGCTATACTGCAAAGGGTGACGCTGATGTTGTGTCGCAATTGACGGCAATTGAAGGAACAGAAGTTGCTCTTGTTTTTGTAGAACGTATGAATTCTGAGGTCAAAATCAGCTGGCGAGCCTTGAACGGCCTTGATGTGGCTGATATTGCAAGGAGTTTTGGGGGTGGAGGGCATCAAGCAGCTGCCGGAGCAAGTTTATATGGCACCAATCTAGATAGAGCGCAAAGCGTTGTCTTAGAGCGCACGCGCGAGGCTATGCATAAGTATCGTACTAGAGCTGTTCCTTAGGACACCAAGATTTTTTAATAGTGATTGATCATTCCATGAATGGATGGCTGCTGGTTGATAAGCCAGGCGGCGTAACTTCTCACGACGTAGTGCAGCGCGCAAGGCGAATCGTTTCTGGTTGCCGTATAGGCCATACTGGCACACTTGATCCGCTAGCCACAGGCCTACTTGTCCTCGGTATAGGGAATACCACTCGCCTGAGTGAGTATCTAGTTTCACAACCTAAGCAATATAGTGCTGTGGTTCGACTCGGTCAGACTACTACTAGTTACGACGCTGATGGGGACATAATCTCTGAGAATTGTGTAGGTATTGCTGTTGCAGAAATAAAATCAATACTGCCGAATTTTCGAGGGTGCATTGAACAGGTTCCCCCAATCTATTCTGCAATAAAGATTAGGGGAGAACGTGCATACAAGCTGGCTCGAACTGGTAAGACTGTGAAGATGTCATCTAGATCTGTGCGGATTGACAAATTGTTGCTGATTGATTATTGTTCGCCCGATGTCACTCTGGAAATATCGTGTTCTTCAGGTACTTATGTGCGTTCTTTAGCCCACGATATAGGAGAGAGTCTTGGTTGTGGAGCCCATCTTCAATCTCTGCGTCGCGATGTTGTTGGTCCGTTCAACTTGCAGCATGCTTATACGTTGGAAGAGATACAGCAGGCGTTCGATAATAATGAAATAAAGTCCCTATTATTGCCCTCTAGTGATGCTATGGTGGGTTGGCCGGAACTACGCTTTGATGCAGATGGTGTCCAAAAAATTCGACATGGTAATNNNNTCCAGTAAAAGGTGCTGGTTGTATTTCCTCAAGTTTGGCTCTTGCCTATGACCTAGAGGGCGAATTGATTGCTGTGCTACAGGGACAGCCTAAATCCGGCCATTGGCAGCCCAAAAAGGTGTTAATCTCTACATGAGTCATGTGCGTGCGCTGTCTGACGTCAAAACTAGTGGTCCTACAATTCTTACAATAGGGTCATTTGATGGCGTACATTTGGGGCATCAGGTTTTGGTGTCAGAGATGGTTGAGTATTCGCACCAGCACAATTTGCAGTCGGTAGTGCTGACATTTTATCCTAATCCAGCAGTGGTCTTGAGTAGACATAGTGAAGCATCTTACATACATCGTCCTGAGGAAAAAGCATCATTTCTCATGGATATGGGTGTCGATTGGATTATCACCATGCNNGTATTGCTAAGATAATCGCAATTCTTCAGTTCATAATGTTCAATGGAAAGATCAATAATTTCTGGATCCAGAAATGGATTATCACCATGCAGTTCGACAATGACTTAGCCAAAATTAGTGCAGCTGATTTTATTAGCCAGCTGAGAGAAACACTTGACTTTAGGCAGCTATGGTGTGGTGAGAACTTTGGTTTCGGTCGTGAACGTGAAGGAGACATAGAATGGCTAACACAAAACGCAGACGTCCTTGGATTTGAACTTAATGTGGCAAATTCAGTGGAAGAAGATGGGATTGTTGTCTCTAGTAGTCGCATACGTAATCACATTGTTGCTGGAGAAGTATCTGCAGCAGCTCGCTGTCTAGGACGACCGCTAAGAGTACCGGGTATTGTTATACAAGGTGCTGATAGGGGTCGATCTATTGGATTTCCCACAGCCAATTTATCTATCTGGAGCCATCGTGCCTGTCCATCGCAAGGGGTGTACTTGGCATATGTATTTCTGGAGGACGAAAGATATCCTGCAGTAGTGAATATAGGGAAAAGACCTACCTTTGAAGATAACGATTCCAGTATAATTGTCGAAGCTCATCTACTTAATTATCAAGGCGATCTTTATGGTAGGCGTATCTCGTTGGATTTCGTAGATCGTTTGCGTGACGAACGCAAATTCACAAGCTTAGATCTTCTTGTTTCACAAATTAACAAAGACGTTTCAGAAGCGAGGTCGCGATTAGCTTGATGGTAATACATATGGGCCTAACAGACTAGATGAATTTGCTGACCATATGTTATTTGGACTCTTAGTTTGACCTAGTGTACATGTTTGAAAGCGCTATTAGTCTATAGTAATGAGAGTGTAAATTAGATGGGAAATGTGAAATTAGTAACGGTAACGCCGGATGCAGAATCGCAAATGGCATACATTGCTAGAGTTTCTAATCCCAATAATCAAGAGAACGATAACTTTGCTGGACTGCTAAAATATTGCATTAAGCATGGTCACTGGTCTGTGTTCGAACAGGCATATATGACATTGGAAATAAATACCACAAGGGGCATAGCTGCGCAAATATTACGACATCGCAGCTTTACTTTCCAGGAATTTTCACAGAGATATGCTGATGTTGGCTTGCTTGATGAAGGGATACCTATTCCGGATTTACGGAGACAAGACACTACCAATCGTCAGAACAGTATTGATGATATCCCCTTAGAACAGAAACATGTCCTCACGACTAAAATTACTCGACATTTCGAGGCGGCTGAAGAGCTATATAAGGAACTCTTAGAAGAGGGGATTGCCAAAGAGTGTGCTCGCTTTGTTTTGCCTATTGCTACTCCTACCAGGATATATATGACAGGTTCGGTGCGATCTTGGATTCATTACATTGATTTACGTAGCGGACACGGTACTCAGAAGGAACACACAAAGATTGCTGACGAGTGTAAAATAATTTTTAGTAAAGAATTTCCTGTGTGTGCTGAAGCATTAGGCTATGTATGATATCAAATAATGCGTGACATTACTCTACCACATCATAATGTAACGGCAGTGCGGAAACTTTTTCAGTTTTGATTTCGATTCCTGCCAGCGCTTCTTTTGTTGCGGCGGCAACCTTTTCAGAATTGTTGGCGTGAATAGTAAATAGTGGATCTCCTGCATTTATACGTGAGCCAACTTTTTGATGAACTACAATTCCAACAGCTAAGTCTATAGGGTCATTCTTTCGTTCTCGTCCAGCTCCAAGTATTACGGCTGCTTTTCCGATATTGATTGCACCCATTCGAGACAGGAAACCATCTTGATGTGATTTAATAGTTGAGACAATTTCTGCTTGGTCTAGTTGTTCCGGATTATCTATGTATTTTGTGTCGCCACCTTGTGCAGAAACCATTTTGATCAATTTATGAAAGGCACTTCCGTCCTTGAGGGTCTTGCTTGCTAATTCTGACCCGGAAGACACACTGTCAACTTTTCCCGACAAGTGCAGCATGTGCCCAGCCATTCTTATGCAGTGCTCACGCAGATCTGGTGGGCCTTCACCTCGCAGGGTTTCTATAGCCTCTCTAACTTCCAAAGCGTTGCCTACTGCGTATCCTAGCGGTTGATTCATGTCTGATATTACTGCTACCGTACTACGTCCACTATTTTGTCCTATAGCAACCATAAGTTCTGCTAATTCTCGCGCATCTTCCAGAGTTGTCATGAATGCACCATTACCAGTTTTGACGTCTAGAACTATGGCTTGAGCTCCAGCAGCAAACTTTTTGCTCATTATCGAGCTGGCTATTAATGCATTGCTTGCTACGGTGCCAGTAACGTCACGTATTTTGTATAGCTTACCATCTGCCGGTGCTAGGCTGGTCGATTGTCCAGCGACTACAATTCCAGTTTCTTTTATTTGGGCTCGGAATTGGTCTGAAGTGAGCTGGATCTGAAATCCTGGAATGGCTTCGAGTTTATCTAGAGTTCCTCCACCATGACCAAGTCCTCGACCGGATATCTTGGCTACTACAACCCCGCAAGCACTGACCATAGGTGCTAATACAAGGGTGGTCTTATCCCCTACTCCTCCAGTAGAATGTTTGTCGACCACTACTCCAGGTATCAAATCACTTAGGTCCAATGTATCGCCAGAGTGAGCCATTGCTACTGTGAGGTCCGTAGTTTCACGTGTAGTCATGCCACGGAAGAAGATTGCCATAGACATAGCAGCGACCTGGTAATCAGGTATATCACCCGATGTAAAATTTTGCACGAACCATTCGATTTCTGAATTAGTTAATTCCCCACCGTCTCGTTTCTTCAGGATTAAATCTATAGTGCGCATATATTTTTGTCTCCAATGAGTAATAGTCAGTATATCATCAGTAAAACGAACCAAAAAGGCACTATAATACTGCTATGTTATTCAGACAAGTGATTTTGTTGTGAACCATACTGACTTGATTCTTTCCGGTGCTAGTGTTGTCACTGCCAATGAACAATGGGATGTATTTGACACTGGTGCAGTGGTCATTAGGGGCGAAAACATAGTCGAGGTTGGTCCTGCGCATGAAATTAAAAAGAAATACAAGAATTCGTTAACAATCGATTGTAGCGGAAAGACCATTATCCCTGGCCTAATTAATGCTCATACTCATGCACCCATGACCTTGTTACGCGGTCTTGCAGATGACCGGCGACTAGATGTGTGGCTGCTTGGATATATGATGCCAGTTGAAAGGGAGTTTGTTACTTCTGAATTCTGTCGTATTGGCACCCAACTAGCTTGTGCTGAAATGATACGTTCTGGCACTACTTGTTTTGCTGACATGTATTATTTTGAAGATGACGTTGCACAAGCAGTGGCAGATGTTGGTATGCGAGCACTATGCTCACAAAGTGTACTGAAGTTTCCAACTCCAGATGCACCTAGTCTTGAAGATGGTCTATTGAGGGCTCGCAAGTTTATTGAGCACTGGCATGGACATTCTTTGATACTTCCATCAGTTGGGCCGCATGCCTCTTATACAAGTACACGTGAAATGCTTCAGGCTTGTGCTTCGTTAGCATTGGAATATGATGTTCCAGTTCATATACATATTGCTGAAACAGCGAAAGAAGTGGAACAAAGTAGAAGTGAGCATAGTATGCCAGTAGTACCATGGGTGAAAAAACAGAATCTTTTTAATGCTAAAGTCTTAGCTGCCCATTGCGTACATTTAGATTCTGGCGAAATAAGCACATTACAACACTATCAAGTAGGTATAGCTCATTGCCCTACAAGTAATCTCAAGCTTGCATCTGGTATAGCACCTGTTACTGAGATGTTGGATGTTGGGCTAAATGTGGGTATTGGTACTGATGGTCCTGCATCGAACAACGACCTAGACATGTTTGAGGAAACTCGTCTAGCTGCATTGCTTGCTAAAGGAGCAACAAATGATCCAACTGTAGTGCCTGCTAGGCAAGCGTTTGCTATGGCTACTATTATGGGTGCTCGTGCTCTGCATATGAGCGATATAACTGGATCTATAGAAGCTGGTAAACGTGCGGATCTAATAATACTAGATCTGGATGTCCTTCATAATACTCCTACTTTTCAACGTGATCAAGATGCTATTTATTCGCAAATTGTATATGTGAGCAAGGCCTCTGATGTATGCGATGTAATGGTCAATGGGGCGTGGTTAATGCAGGACCGTCAATTACTTACTGTTGATGAAGAACAACTGACTGCGTCTGCTAATGATTATGCACTAAAGATAGATGCTTTTCTGATGGAGCGTGAGCAGAGCCTACTCAGTAAACTGGTTGCAATAGGAGGCATGGAACGTCAAGAAAGTTTTGAGATTCAGGCTAAAGCTCGTGTAACAGATGCGCAGAAGGTGATTGATGTTTTACAGCAAAATCCTTTCAGGATTATTCGACATGTGCATTACCAGCAATATGATACATATTTTCTTTTTGGCGGATCTGAGGACCATCAGTTACGCATTCGTGAGGATGATCTTATAGATGCTGAGGGTAAAGTGGAAAACGTGAGATATAGACTGACTCTTCTAGGCCCTGCAAAAGAAAAGGAATTTGCAGGGTCAATTTTGTTGTCGCGCTCGCGATATTTGGCACCCTCACCACATACTTTGCGTTTCTACCGTGAGTACTTTGTTCCAGAAGAGGAACGTGAAGTGGAAAAAGATAGATTACGCTGGCAGGTATCCTTCCGTGGTGTGGAGTTGTATGTCAATCTAGATCGGCTTGATAGTCCTGATTTGGGTACATTTGTCGAAGTAAAAAGTCGTACTTGGAGTCAGCGTGATGCTGAGGACAAAGCGCAATTGATTAGTGAAGTACTGTCTATATTCGGCGCCAATCCTGAAGATGTAATCACTGAGGATTACTCAGATTTTGTATGATGACCTTGCTGTAATTACTCAGACAGTTCTTGCTTCCATTTGTATAGCTGTTGTAAAGCCTGAAGTGGACTAAGATTACCCACTTCTAAGTTGTAAAATTCTTCTAGTATAGTACTGGTAGTTGGTGACAATGTCGTCTGTTTTTAAGAACCTGAAACAGTTAGCTTCATGAGTGTATTGTAAGAGAAGGTAAGAGGATGGTCAAATAAACATCCTGATTAACCTGCAGATTGTACTTGTTTTGCTCATTGTGGTAATCTATACACTGACAATTTTACTATGTGAATATGAATAATCGACTTGACTTAGTTGTTAATGGCATGGATTGCATTGACTGCGCCCATGTTTTGCAAGATAGTTTGCAACGTATGGATGGAGTGGAGGATTGTTCAGTAAACTTTGCTAGTGGTCGTATGCAAGTGATCGGCACAGTTGTATTTGAAGATGTAAATAGATGCGTGTCTGGACTTGGATACAGTGTTACCAATAAGGCTCTATCCCAATCAACCAATAACTCTAGTTTGTCATCAAAGATATTTAGTAAACCTCGAAATATAGCAACTCTTGCCGGTATAACATTAATCGCACTTGCGTTTCTATCACAAATTATTGTTCCCGGATTAACCACAGTGCTTTTCGGATTGGGTTTCCTGGCTGGTCTGTATTTTCCAATTCGTGCAGGCTGGGCTGCCTTACTTAGTGGTCGTGGGTTTGACATGAATGTTCTGATGACACTTGCTGGTGTCGGCGCGTACGTTACAGGACAGTATGCTGAAGCCGCTACAGTCATTGTGCTTTTCAGTCTAGGTGAATCTCTCGAAGGATTTGTATTAGAGCACTCACGTGAAAGTATACGTGCACTGATGGAATTATCTCCATCAACAGCTAAATTATTAATTGCTTGCCATAATTGCGAAACACATATTGGTAAACTATTGCCAGATGGTTCAAGTTATTACAACCATGGTCCATGTCCATGGTGCGATTCGGATTTATGTATTGTAAATGTAGGTTCCCTCAAAATAGATGATGTTATTGTAGTTAGTGAGGGTGAGAGAATACCTATGGATGGAGTTGTGAGATCTGGGCAATCCACAGTCAATCAGGCACCTATAACCGGCGAAAGTAAGCCAGTTTATAAGTGCAAAGATGATTGTGTATATGCAGGCACTGTAAATGGTGAAGGTGTTCTGGAGATTTTAGTGACTAGTTTGGCTCAAGATAACACACTGGCTCGTATGATACATTTGGTAGAGGAGGCAAAGGATCAGAAGCCTCCAATACAGAAGTTTCTAGATAGATTTGCGACAATTTATACCCCTGCGGTAGTTGGTGTGGCATTAATTATAGCAGTTGTTCCGCCATTGTTTTTTAACGAGCCGTTTCTCAATAGTTCAAGTGGGCATGGATGGCTATATCGCGCACTTACGATGTTAGTCATTGCGTGTCCATGCGCATTATTAATATCTACCCCAGTCACTATAATTAGTGCAATTACATCTGCTGCTAAACAAGGTGTTTTGATTAAAGGTGGTGCTTTCCTTGAGATACTAGGACGAGTCCGAGTGCTGGTGTTTGATAAAACGGGAACTCTTACTTATGGTGAACCCAAATTGGTGTCTATGGCTTGCGTTGGTAGAGATTGCATTTCAGAGCCATCGAAATTATTGGCTTCTGGTTGTCCTAACTGTAAAGAGATGGTCTCTATGGCTGCTGCAGTTGAGAAATCTAGCAATCATCCTCTGGCTCATGCTATTGTTCAACATGCTACAGATGCTGGACTTGGCAATAATCTAGCAAGAGAAGTTAAGACTCTATATGGTCAAGGGGTGCAGGGTATAGTAAATGGCAGACAGATTGTTGTGGGCAGTCACGACTATTTTGATAATGAAGTACAGCATGATATGACGTTTTGTCAGCAAGTAAATGTATCTGAGCAATCCGGTCATTCCGTTATCTTAGTAGGTGAAAATGGTTATACGATAGGTTATATGGCTTTCACAGATCTGTTGCGTGAAGATGTGCCTGAGGCTCTAAATACACTAGATGATAGTATCATAACCGTGATGTTAACAGGAGATAATCTGAGTACGGCAAATGTAATTGCTGAGTCATCTAGTGTTGGCGTAGTTCATGCTAACATGCTTCCTGAGGACAAAGTATCCGTTGTGCGGGAACTAGGCAAAAAGTATGGTATTGTCGCTATGGTAGGTGATGGGGTCAACGATGCACCTGCTTTAGCTGCCGCAGATGTGGGTATTGCTATGGGTGGTATAGGTACTGCACAAGCTTTAGAAACAGCTGATGTAGCTCTAATGCGCGATGAAATTAGCATGATCCCTGCAATAATACGACATAGCCAATGGAGTTTAAGAACTATACGTTTCAATGTAGGTATCTCATTGATTCTAAAGGCAGCATTTATGATGACAGCTCTCTTTGGAGTAGCAACTTTGTGGATGGCTGTGCTGGCTGATGTGGGAGCTACTTTATTCGTCACATTAAATGGAATGAGGCTGTTACGAGGAAAATATCTTAGGTAATTAGTTCTCTAGGCAAATAGTCTACGCGGTTGAGGTAATTCACCCTAGTACCCTCCTGGTTAAAGTCAATGTGGCTAATTGCTGCATTATTGAGATGTAACCATAAGTCACGTTTTGGTGACTGAGGCACATTGAGTATTGATGATAACAAATGGTGATAGAAACCAACATGCGTAATCAAAGCTATCCGATGGTCCTTCTTGCCTGCATGACGCTCCAAAATCTGATTGTGTACACTATTTGCACGTTTTTGGATGTCATCTAGGTTTTCAGTGGGTTTGTTCCACCATCCATCTGCACCTATCTTTTCAGGAATTACCAGGTCAGGATATGTTGACCTAAAATGTTCGTAGTCTGGACCTTGTACTCCGATACGCTGTCCGGTATCAGCATCCTTAGTAAATAATCCACCGCATTCATGTAT
This sequence comes from Anaerolineales bacterium UBA1136, assembly GCA_002311455.1. Taxonomy (GTDB): domain Bacteria; phylum Chloroflexota; class Anaerolineae; order Anaerolineales; family UBA11657; genus UBA11657. The sequence goes on from DCAJ01000118.1 coordinate 11,962, forward strand.
GTCTTGCCAGACAACCAGTGGCAATTGCAGCTCTTGACTGACATACTGTGCAGTGACGATTGACCTTGTCATTAAACTGCAGTATATGTGTGAAATGTCAAATCCAGCTATACTCTGCGTATCATGGGGTACGGTTTGATTAGTATTTGAATTCCCATGTTCAGAAAGAAAACGTGCCAGCAGCGTCCCTTGTTTGACCCCTTTTTCAGTAAGTGGTGGGTCTGGAACCATTTCATCTACCCAAGCACCACCCGGAACCATTTCGTTGAGTGATTGCTTTTTGTCCAGCACTACATTGTTACTGGATTGACAATGTCTTATTAAGTACAAATGCATATATTTTTCGCCTCATTTAGCATAATTTTATCAGAACTGTAACCATCCGTCCGAGAATCCAACTTCGTGTTGACCATGTTTGTTAATGCGTTTGCAACCAACTGTGCTTTTGTCATAGGTGAAGCCTGTTGCTGACCGAACACTTAGTGAATCCGCCTCCGTTGTCAATGTAAATGGTATTCCCCAATCCGTAACACCTCTAATAAAGTTGAAGGCCCTTATTACAGGCCAGCTAGTAGGTATGTGCCAATCCTTGGAAGTAGGACACGATTGATAGCTACCTTTACCAATTTGTGGTTTTCGGTCAAAGATGTGATTTTGCACTGCCTTTAGCAATAGGTCTGCACCAGATTTGGACAGCAGTCGATTGGCTTCTGGTCCTGAGATTCCTAAAGGTAGTTCTATCTCTGTTTGAGAAACTATGTCACCGGAGTCAATTGTGGAGGTCATGTGATGCAATGTGACACCAACAACGCTTAGTCCATCACGTAATTGCCAAAAAAGTGGTGTAGGGCCTCGGTATTCAGGTAATTTGGATGGATGTATGTTGACCGAAGCATATTGTGCTCGGTCTAGTATACTCTCTGACAGCCTATTTGGGAAACATGCTACAACAAGAACATCGAATTGGACAGCCAGTGGCAAGGTACTTAGGTCCCACATGGGCAGTTCATGTTTGCGAGCGCAGCCAATAATGGTATCATTAGTAGGAGTTATCATATTCAGAGTTATGTGGTCGTTATACATGGAGCAATTTAATGGTAGTTCTGGTAATACTATACCTACAATGTGTTGTTTAGCTTCTAGTAAAGCTAATAGCGGATCTATGGAAAAGGAATTTTGTGTTCCAAAATATAGGATTCGAAGAGAGGATGATCTATGCCTGAAACTGTTCATTGTGTAAAACTAGGTCGTGAATTACCCGGTCTAGATCGACAACCTTTTCCGGGTGAATTGGGTAAGAGAATACTAGAAAATGTATCATCCCAAGGCTGGGAGATGTGGCGAGAGCATTCCACTTTACTTATTAACCATTATGGATTAAATCTTGCCGATGCAGGAGCTGGTAAAACTCTGGCGGAGGAGATGGAGAAATTCTTCTTTGGTGATGATGCCCGAGTTCCAGATGATTGGGTTCCGGAAGGGCAGGGTACGGGAGCAGGTATTCCTGGTGTGGGTGGCACAGATGCCCCACAGGATAAGGGTGCCCCACAGGATAAGGGTGCTCCGCAGGGGAAGGGTGCCCCAGCCCAAAAGTAATAATGCGTTCATTTTATTTGCTCCAATAGTATCTCAGATTCAATATGAAATTGTAACAGAGCGTGGGAAGTCCTAAGTGCCTCTACTACTTCATAAGGTGACTGACAATATGCAAATATAAAACCCAAGTACCCATCCCCCTCAGGCAAAGGATATATAGGATAGTTCAATTTTGCGGTAATTTCTATTTTATCTATTCCATCAATTGACTCAGCTTGTTTTATTCCATTTATTTTACGTAATATCCCACTTTTAGGAATAGGTATCATCATGACTCCCTTGCTGCGATCATCGATAGTGAATTTGTCAATATTTGATCCACTGGTCTGGAGTAAAACTAGTTCCTCTAGTGACCGTCCAGATCCGAAACTAAGAATATTTGAGCACAGTCCGCCTATGGTTCTTCCTGCAATTTCTATAGGCCAAACCCCATGTTCGTTAAGGCGAAATTCAGCATGAATAGGACCCAATCTTAGCCCGAGTGCTTTCGCCGACGATATTAAAGTAGACTCTATTTCCAGTTGATCTTCTTGCGGTAGTAGTGAAGGTGTCACATAAATTGTTTCTTCAAAGAATGGACCTTCTAGTGGGTCTGGCTTGTCAAAAATGGCCAGAATCTTAATGCCAGTGTCACTACCAAGTGCCTCGACTGCTACTTCTTGCCCCGGAATGTAATCTTCTACCAGAATTCGGGTACCTACAGCGTTATTTATGATACTACGCACACGGTGCCAGGCTGTTTTGAATTCAGTAGGATTGTTGGCTCGAATAACTCCGCGACTTCCGTTAAGTAGTAATGGCTTTAATATGCATGGATAGCCAATATGTATTGAAATGTCTTCTGGATTCTCATTGTGGTGAAATGACATGAATTGAGGGCATAACACTCTGCCAGCTTGTAGGTGCTGGCGCATTACTAATTTGTCCCGAGCAGCCATTGCTGCCGCACGACTATTGTGTGGTAAACCTAAGAGGCTACATACTTCTGCCGCTATCAGGGTTGCGGAGTCATCGATTGCCAAAACAGCCACAACTTGTTTCTCGTCAGCTAAATCAACAATAGTTCTGACAGATTCATCGTGATCGCTGAAGTCAACAGACAAAGACATATTCCATTCAGAAGCCAGTTTGTCTGGAATGTCGATTGCCCATAAAACATGTAGACCTAGTCGTTCGGCTGCCTGTGCGTAAGACTGGCCTCTATATGTGTTCGGGTTAGCTAGAAGTACTATTATGGAATCAAGATTATTTGAACAAGTCTCGTGCATTGTTTTGTCGTTCACTACACAAATTAAGTAATACTACTGCCAAATTATGTACATGATCTTTTATAGTCGTCTAGTGGCAGCATAAAGTGGATGTATAATACATTAAGCTATCAAACTGAATTATAAGGCTTTGGAGTATATTCAGCAAAGACTCAATTATTTCGTCGTATCTCAGCTATAGTAAAGGCTTGCAAGGCGCCTGTGGTATTACTTGCAGTGGCATAATGTAATAATCACAATTGATGATCTAATCTGGAGATGGTTACAAACAGTGAATGGATATTGTTGCAGGGACATAATCAAAACTGCACATTCTGGAAGTATTCTTGCTTCACGGGTTTTGATATCCCCAAAATACATTGTGACTGTTGTCAGTATATTCATTTGGAAGGTCTATTAATTGTTTGGGACAATAGTGTTTTATGAGCAAGTCACACGAAGAATACATGGAACGTGCGCTCGGATTAGCAGTAAAGGCACAAGGACGCACGAGTCCAAATCCTTTGGTAGGTGCAGTGCTGGTCAAAGATGGGCAAATAGTAGGTGAGGGGTTTCATCAACGAGCCGGATGCCCACATGCCGAAATTGAAGCTCTAACAGCAGCTGGCGAATTTGCGCGGGGTGCTAGCGTGTATGTGACACTAGAGCCTTGTGCTCATCATGGCCGTACAGCACCTTGTGCAGACGCATTGATTACAGCCGGGATTAAAGAAGTCTATTCTGCTATGGAAGATCCCAATCCAGCTGTACATGGGAAAGGTCATGCTCGTCTGCGAGAAGCTGGCATATCAGTTTACACTGGTCTCAGCCAATCTAAAGCTACAGAAATAAACAAGCCGTTTTTCAAATATGTGGCCAGTGGGCAACCTTGGGTTACTGCTAAATTTGCTGTAAGTCTTGATGGGAAACTTGCAACCAATATGGGCGAATCACAATGGATCACAGGTGAACAATCAAGACAGCGTGTTCATCACATTAGAAATGTGACTGATACTATTCTTGTAGGTGCAGGTACAGTTCTGGCTGACGATCCTAGTTTAACCACAAGGTTAGAGGATTATGACGAAAATATACGTAATCCATTGCGTATCGTGGTAGATAGCCGTGGTAGAGTATCTTCGAGTGCTCGTATTTATGACCCAGATGCTCCTGGAGATTCGGTGCTGGCGACGACTTCAAAAACCAAAGCTAGCCATTGCGAGCAGCTCGAATCACAGGGTGTCAAAATATGGAAGTTGCCCGAAGATGTCAACGGGCGTGTAGATTTGAAGGCACTAGTAAATCGGATTGGTAAAGAGGAGATGCTTTCCTTACTTGTGGAAGGTGGAAGTGAATTGCTTGGTGTGTTTGTGGCAGATGGGCTCTTGGATCACGTGTGTGCTTTCTTTGCTCCTATTATAATTGGTGGTAAATCTGCTCCTGGACCGGTTGGTGAACCAGGAATAGGTCGGCTTGCTGACGTACTTCGTCTATCTAATATAGTTACTGAGAATATAGGTGGTGACATACTAATAGAAGGTGATGTAGTCAATAATTTGCATAACTAATACTATATACACATGGTGAGTAGGAATGTTTACTGGTTTAGTAGAAGAGATTGGCACTGTTAGGCGGGTTTGGGTTGCAGATAAAGGACTAATTTTATCTGTGAATGCTGAGCAGGTGCTTAATGACGTGAAGGTTAGTGATAGTATTGCGATCAACGGTGCCTGCCTTACGGTAACCGAAGTATCATTAGGTTCATTTGCTGTT
>DCAJ01000118.1:16713-17784 GCA_002311455.1 Anaerolineales bacterium UBA1136
GGACATTTTGTTCAAGGTCATGTGGATGGTACAGGCGTCATTTTGGAAATGAGCCCAGAGGATGAATCGCTTTGGGTTAAGGTACGGGCTCCAGAAGAACTACTTAGATATGTTGTTCCTAAGGGATTTATATCTGTGGACGGTGTTAGCTTAACTGTTGTCAATGTTTTTCCCAATGCATTTAATTTCATGTTGATTTCATATAGTCAAGAGCATGTAGTACTTCCGAGAAAGACTGTAGGTGAACTGGTAAATCTCGAGGTAGACATGCTAGGGAAATATGTAGCACGTTTTGTGGAGGGTATTACGCATGCCATACGGCAAAATTGAAGAAGCTATAGAAGATATTCGTAATGGCAAATTTATAATCGTAGTAGATAGCGAGGAACGCGAAAACGAGGGTGACTTGGTGATGGCTTCTGAGTTGGCTACTCCTGATGCAGTAAACTTTATGGCTAAGGAGGCTAGGGGTCTTATATGTGTTTCTCTTACCTGCGATAGGGCCTTAGCACTTGATTTATCTCCAATGGAAAGGCGGAACACAAGCCTGCATAAAACCGCATTTACTGTTAGTGTAGACGCTGTCGAGAATACTACAACTGGTACGTCCGCATATGACCGTTTCCAAACTATCCGAACCCTTATTGCTCCAGATGCGGTATCGGAAGATCTTGGACGTCCAGGTCATGTCTTTCCTATTGTAGGGAAAGAGGGCGGGGTGTTAAGAAGGTCGGGACATACCGAGGCTAGCATGGATCTTGCGCGTATGGCTGGACTGCAGCCAAGTGGTACTATTTGTGAGATTATGGCTGAAGACGGTACCATGGCACGCTTTGATGATTTGCAAGTTTTTGCTCGTAAGCATGACCTAATAATGGTTACCATAGAGGATCTTATTCGTTATCGTCGTAGTAAGGAGGATCTAGTTGAACGTACTGAAACCATAGCGATGCCCACTGAACTCGGAGAGTTCGTATTACATTTGTATGAAGATCGTTATGATAACGATTCTCACTTGGCACTTACGATGGGAAATATTGATCCAGATGAGCCAGTGTTAGTTAGAATACA
>DCAJ01000118.1:17899-30812 GCA_002311455.1 Anaerolineales bacterium UBA1136
GGGCTGGATACAGTTGAAGCTAATGCTAAGTTAGGTTTTCCGCCTGACTTGCGAGATTATGGTGTTGGCGCACAAATTATCTATGATCTCGGAGCCAGAAAATTGGTTGTGATGACCAACAATCCTATGAAGTTAGTTGGACTTGAGGGACATGGTCTGGAGATTGTGGAAAGGAAATCACTAACCGTTGTGGCTAATGATATGAACAGGCGCTATCTAGAGACAAAAAAGACAAAGCTGGGGCACTTGATAGATTGACAAATATAGCGATTGCGTTGAGCGAATTTATTCCTAAGGTATCCGAAGGGCTTCTCTCTGGGTGCAACCAAGCCTTACTAGATAAAGGAGTGCATAATCGTAATATTACTATATTAAGGGTGCCTGGTTCGTTTGAATTGCCGGCAGCCACTGCTCGTCTTTCAAAGCACGAAGGTGTAGATGCTGTAATTGCTTTAGGTGTAGTAGTCAAGGGTGAGACAGATCATTATCATTATATTTCTCAAGCAGTGACTCAGGGATTGATGCAAGTTGCTTTGCAGAGTTCTGTGCCAGTAATGTTTGGAGTGTTGACCTGTCCAACTATGGAACTGGCTATCGCGCGCTCTGAACCACAAGGTAGGCACAACAAGGGTTATGAGGTAGGCATAGCAGCTATGGACATGCTAAATCAATAATATGGCATTTCTTGTGTGTTGATTAACGATATGCCAACTTCCAAATCAATGTGTAGTCAACAGGTGAGCAGCTCATTAGAACTAATTCTTGAAAAAACCTTAGATGGCAGAAAGATCTCGGTACATGATGCGTATGAGCTGATTGAAGCTCCTACNNTACTCCCGCAAGGTGTTTATTCCGCTAACCACTCTGTGTCGTGATAGCTGTGGTTATTGCACTTTTGCTAAATCACCTGACCATCCTGGTGCAAGGACATTAAACCCAGATGAGGTTCTTGAGATAGCGCGTACAGGTGAACAAAATGGATGCAAAGAGGCGCTATTTAGCCTAGGGGAGCGTCCCGAACTTACGCATGCACTTGCCCGCGAACATCTAAAACAACTTGGATACGAAACAATGCTAGATTATTTGCACGATATGTGTAAACTTGTGTTAAATGAGACCACTCTTGTCCCACATGCCAATCCTGGATCTCTAACTGATTCAGAGATGCATACTCTGCGTCCAGTGAGTCCTAGTATGGGCATGATGCTAGAGAGTTCTAGTGTTCGTCTGACCGAAAGAGGTGGCCCACATTTTGGTTGTCCGGATAAACATCCGCTAGTACGTTTAAGGACTTTACGTTTGGCTGGAGAGCTGCGTGTACCTTTTACCACAGGTATTCTGATAGGAATCGGCGAGACCCGTGCTGAACGTGTAGACTCTCTTTTTGATATACGACGACTGCATGCGGACTATGGCCATATTCAAGAGGTGATAATACAAAATTTTCGTGCCAAACCTAGTACATCTATGTTTGGATACGCTGAGCCAAATGTGGATGAGATGGTCAGAACATTGGCAGTGGCACGCATAATTCTAGGTCCAGAAATGAATTTGCAAGCACCTCCCAACTTGATGCCATCTGAATATGGACGTTATCTTAGAGCTGGTATTAATGACTGGGGTGGGGTGTCTCCAGTTACTCCAGACCATATAAATCCAGAGGCAGCTTGGCCAAAAATACGTGAATTGCAATCTGTGAGCTATTCGAGGGGACACATTCTGAGAGAACGTCTTAGTGTATACCCCGATTATCTTCAAGAGCCAGTTTTGTGGCTTGATGATAATTTCCAGAATTATTTTGTAGATTTGGTTAGCTCTGATGGTCTTGTAAGAGAAACGGAGATCGAGTTATGACTGTCAATACACCACTCTTTAGTAGCAGTACCACTAACACTGATGGTTTTCCCAAAATTAATGCCAAATTTGCCGATATTCTTACTCGGGCTTTGGAGGAGAGGGAGATTAATGAAGATGAGGCAGTATTGCTTTTTAGTGCTGAGGGTCCTGAACTCCGTTCGTTGATACAGGTTGCTGACGAATTGCGTAGGAGAGCTGTTGGACAAATCATTACATATGTGTCTGTACGCAACATAAATTTTACCAATGTTTGTTATACGGGTTGTCGTTTCTGCGCTTTTGCTCGGCGCCTTGATGACCCAGAAGCGCAATGGTTATCACTGTCTGAAGTGGCCAATAGGGCAGTGGAAGCTTGGGAAGCTGGTGCAACTGAAGTTTGCATGCAGGGTGGCCTTCATCCTCATATGCCACCGAATCACTATCACGATCTTATAGTTGCTGTCAAGGAAGCTGTGCCTGAAATGCACGTGCATGCTTTCTCACCATTTGAAATTTGGTATGGTTCGAAACTTACTAATATGACATATGTTGACTTCCTCACTAGTTTAAAAGATGCAGGACTTGGTTCTTTACCGGGTACCGCCGCTGAGATTCTAGATACCAACGTTCGTCAGCAACTAACTAAAAATAAGCTCAGTTCTGAAGAATGGGTTGAAATTATTACTACAGCTCATAAACTTGGAATTCGGACTACATCTACTATCATGTATGGACATGTGGACGGCCCACACCATTGGGCGAAGCACATCAAGCTTATTCGAGATATACAACGTGACACTGATGGTTTTACAGAGTTTGTACCACTTGGTTTCGTGCATCATAATGCTCCTATTTATCTAGATGGTGATGCTAGGCCCGGACCCACTATAGAGGAAAATTTGCGCATGCATGCTGTTGCTCGCATCATGTTACATGGATACATTCCAAACATACAAGTTTCATGGGTAAAATTGGGTCCAGATGTTTCACAGAAATGTCTTATGGCAGGGGCAAATGATTTCGGCGGGACTCTGATCGACGAAACTATTTCACGTTCCGCTGGTGCACCCCATGGGCAGCACATGCATCCAAAGGAATTTCAGCGACTTATCAAGGAGATTGGTCGGGTTCCTGCTCAGCGTAATACGCTGTATGACTTACTTGACGTGCAGGATTATTAGTTAGGACTACCCGCCTAATTTCTTCTACCGTTTCTGGGTTAACTAAGCTGTCAGAATCGATAACTTTTTTGTTCAGATATGCTGATCTGATTATACGACGCATGACCTTTCCGTTACGTGTTTTTGGTAGATCCGAGACAAACTTGATATCTTGTGGCTTCAGTGGTTTCCCTAATTCATCAATTATTTGCTTTTGCAAATCGTTTCGAAGCGACACTGATGATTTGTTACCGGGAGACAAAACGCATAAACATACTAGATCATTACCTTTGATTTCACTAGGCACACCAATAGCCGCCGCTTCTTTTACTGCTGGGTGATTTACTAAAATGGATTCTACTTCGGCTGGTCCTAACCGTTTGCCGGCAATGTTAATTGTGTCATCAGATCGTCCCAGAATGTACCAGTGCCCTTCTGAATCTACGATAGCCCAGTCACCTTGCACCCAGATATTCTTCCAACGAGACCAGTAGGTATTCAAGTATTTGTTGTTATCACGCCAGAATCCTCTCGTCATACCTATCCATGGTGCCCGTATTACCAATTCTCCAACCTGATTTTTGATAGACCTTCCATTTGTATCTAATATGTCTGCTGCAATACCTGGACAAGGACCTGAAAAGGCAGCAGGTTTTAATGGCAACAAAGGGTTTCCCATTAAAATACCACCTGAGACTTCTGTGCCACCAGAGTAATTTATTATTGGTCGGGTGCGTTCACAGACTACTTCGAACAGCCATTTCCATGGTGCTGCATTCCATGGTTCTCCTGTGGATCCGATTGCATTAATACTGGACAAATCGTGAGACTTGACGGGTTCTTTGCCATGCGGAATGATTGATTTTACAAATGTGGGTGAAAGCCCTAATACATTAATTTTGTGACTCTGTACGAGTTTCCAGATACGGTCGGGACCTGGATAATCCGGAGCACCATCATACATACAAATGGTTGCACCTAGAATAGTAGCTCCAAACACCAGCCATGGTCCCATCATCCATCCCATATCTGTTATCCAGTAGAGCACATCTCCAATATGTACGTCAAGTCCAAAGGCAATGTCCTGAGCAGCTTTGATTGGAAATCCACAATGAGTATGTACGGCACCTTTTGGGTTCCCTGTTGTTCCCGAAGTATAAATGATTATAATTGGATCTTCGGCAAGCGTAGACTCCAATGCTGCATTATTTGGTTGACAGGGCACTATTTCGTGCCACCAATGATCGCGTCCAGAAAGCATGTCTACGGAGTTCTTAGATCTCCTCACTACTATTACATGTTGAACAGTCGGAACGCTGTTGAGTGCGATATCCACGGTTGATTTTAGGTTAATAAGGTTACCTTTACGACAGTAGCCGTCAGCTGTAAATATTCCTTTGGCATCTGTATGTTTTAATCTAGAGCATATAGCTCCCGGTCCATAACCCGAAAATAGTGGTAATGCTATGCAACCAATCTTTGCTATAGATAGTAAAGCAATAGCAGTTTCTGGAATCATAGGCATGTAGATTGCTATAACATCACCTTTGTGAAAGCCTAGACTCCGAAGTGCATTGGCGCATCGGTTAACTTCGACAGCTAATTCACCATAGGTGAGTGTTTGCGATTTTCCCTCTTCACCTTCCCATATTAAAGCTAGACGAGGCTCGTTTGTGGGGTTTGCAACCCATTTGTCTAGACAGTTGTGTACTATGTTTAACTTACCGTCAACGCACCAAGTAGGCAACTGAATGCCTTTGGAAAGATCCACTATATTAGAATATGGCTCCTGAAATTCAATTTGTAGATACTGGAGTACAGCCTCTGTGAACCAAGCTATATCTTTTGTGGAACGTTCTAATAGTTCTTCAAAAGACTGCATCCCATGTTCGCGAATGAAATGTTGGAGATGGCTACGTTCGATACGTTCTCGAGTAGGTCTCCAAACTATTTCATCACCAAAATCATGTGTGTTAACCATATTGCATGTGTATAAATGCTTGTTAAATAGTTATTGGGAATCCATATAATCGATCCAAGTCATTGATATGTGGATACAATAAACATGGAAAAATCTTAATTACATCTGGCTTTTTATGAGCATAACCCACTGGCCGTGCTGTACCACAGAGTTGTTTTGGTTATACACATCCAGACTAAATGTTACAGCACCTCCATTTAATTGAGACATCTTTTTAGTTTTAGTCACTTTGATTACTACAGTAATGGTGTCCCCTATAAATACTGGATGACTGAATTTCCACCGGGGTATCTCACGAAATGCTATAACGGTTCTTTCCATAAACCCTGTTTGTCCAGCTAATCCAGAGACAATAGATATGACCAAAAGTCCATGGGCCACTCTTTGACCAAATGTTGCATCGCTAGCGTAGATTTCATCAGTATGTAACTGGTTATAGTCTCCAGAAAGACCGGCAAATGCACTAATATCAGCCTCGGTTATAGTGCGACCTTGAGAGGTTATTTCCATATCTATCTCAAATTGCTCAAAATACAATCCGCGTGCACCTCGTGAATTCATATGTTTCTCCTTAATGCTGATGGCTACATGTTTGGACAGTTATGTATAAACATATCAGGTTAACCAGTAAAACTCTGAAATTACTATCAATTCAATCACCTTTTTCTCATGAAGCGAGATAATATGATCGCAGATTCATGTAATCTGACTCGGTCACCGCTAGAAAGTGATGCATGTGGAATCTGTGGTTTGTCACTTGCTGATTGGAAAACACCAATATGTGTACCTGGAGTAGAGTGTTTTGAATTGACAAATGCCTGTCCTAGCAAAAAACCTCCACTGTCAATAGCACAACTGGTGACTTGGCCAATAACGCGTCCGCGTTTGTCTACAACTGGATCGCCATAATGCGCCATTCTTACACCCTTCTGGTTGAAACGAAAGCGTACTATTGTACCCCTATCTGAGTAATCCATAAAAGCTTTGCGTCCTATGAACCATGGCTTGTATGTTTTGACGTATGAGCCGAACCCAGCTTCTGATACACTTAAATTTAGATTACCATCCATCTCGTGACCATATAGCGGAAGACCTGCCTCAGTTCTCGTGCTATCACGTGCAGCCAGTCCACAGGATAGCAATCCATAAGGTTCTCCCACATTCATCAGGGCATTCCACAGATCAACTATTTTACTAGGATGTACAAAAAGTTCGTAACCCAAAGGTTCGCCTGTGTATCCTGTCCGTGACACAATTAAGTCGAATTTACCAAGTTTTGCGTCGCACAATTTTGTACGTTTCAATCCATCTATTAGAGAGTGCGTGGCGTCATCTGCTCCTAGTGCTAACAGGATATCCTTGCTATTGGGTCCCTGTAACGCCATATCTACGCGCATATCCTTTCCTGACTCTGTGTCACGTAAGTTACGTAATGTTACTGTGGACCGACCGTTGGCCTTTGCCCATGGAAGGTCTCGATTGATCAGAACACTTCCTGACAGTACCGCATTAACCCACCCCCAATCTTTTTTGTCATTAGATGCATTAACCACAATCAAGTAGCATTCTTTTTGTCTGCGATATACTAGTAGATCATCAATAACTAGTCCGTCAGGATCTAGGAAGTGTGTATATAGTGAACTACCCACAGACAATGAATTGACATCATTTGCACAAACGTTGTCAAGAAACTCAGCAGCTGTCGGACCCTTAGCCTCCCAAACTCCCATATGACTTACATCAAACAAGCCGGCGGTAGACCTTATTGCGTTGTGCTCCTCAGATACTGATGAGTACCACACGGGCATATCCCAACCTCCAAAAGGCACCATCTTGGCTCCTAGGGATTGATGGGTTTCATAAAGCGCAGTCTTCATCAGTTCTTTGGATTCAGAGACACTAAAGTTGAAATCTGGCAGAGATCCTTCGGAGGTTTCCGTTCTGGAGGATATTCCCACAAAATATGGTTTGCTCATTTGAACTGCGTCCCCAGTCATTATGGGTGGGTCCTGTGAAACTCCTAGATCTACTATAGACACAGCTCCTGGAGCTTTAGCATGTAGGTCATCACTATCTAAATGCACGTAGCCGTCAGACAAATCTCGTAGCCATGTTTTTATCCACACAGATTCAGATGCAGGTACGCACAATTGGAAGATATCTTCATCTGTTCGTGTCAACGCACAAATGACACTATTATCTTCTTGAGTTATCTGCGTGTCCTGACATTGACCAACATCTAGTATGGTCACATCATTGCTTGTTGTTGTTTGCAAGAATCGCGCAGCGCTGTCACCCTTTATTTCAAGGGTAACATGTTCAGCTTGCGGAGGTTCTTGATCAATGTAATAAAAGTGCGGATATCTATATTTGTCTGGTGTGTAGTCAATACCCATACTATGTGACAGATTTCTTGCTTTGACTTTTATATCATTTAATGTGTGGAAATCAACTTTGGCTCTGTAAGCATTAACACCATGCCTTTTTGGGTAACTATAGGGTTTTGCAGATAGCAGCAATTCCGAAATAAGGTCTGTAACTGCATCAACTTCAGCTTCTCTAAATCCACGTTGGCTTATCCATACTGTGCCCAAACGTAGTCCAGACGGATTAAGAGCACTCTGGTCGCCTGGAATGGTGTTTCTGTTCACAACTATGTTAGCGAGATCCAAAATGCGACTTGCTGCATCCCCCATAAGAGGCGTACTGTCAGGACCTACGATCGATTTGCAATCTAGGTTGACTAAATGGGTGTCTGTGCCTCCAAAGGGTACTCTGATTCCAAGTTTCGTGAATCGGGCAGCCATTCTGCTTGCATTATTGCGTATTTGTTTTTGCAGTAGTTTGAATTGATCACTGTGAGCTATTTTGAAAGCTACAGCTATAGCAGCTATTGTGTTGAGGTGTGGGCCTCCCTGCTCTCCAGGAAATACGGCTCTATCAATCTTACGTGCTAACATTCGATCCGTAGTGAGTATGCATGCTCCTCGAGGCCCACACATAGATTTGTGAGTAGTGAAGGTAACTACGTCGGCAATTCCGACTGGCGATGGATATTCTTCTGCAGCAACCAGACCAGCAACGTGTGCTATATCTGCCATTAAGAATGCTCCTATACTATCTGCTATTTCACGAAATCTTTCCCAGTCCACTGCCCAAGGGTATGATGAGTAACCAGCAATTATTAGTTTGGGCTTATGTTTGTGTGCCAGTATCTGTAACTCTTCATAATCAATCTTTTCTGTTGTGTGGTCTACGGAGTAAGGAATACTGTTGTAGTATTTACCAGAACGATTGACAGGTGATCCATGACTCAGATGCCCTCCATCTGTAAGTTTCATACCCATTACTGTGTCACCCGGGTCTAACAAACCATGGTATACAGCATTATTGGCTGGACCTCCTGAAAGTGCCTGTAGGTTAAGATATATATCTTCTGCACTAACACGTTCATTGGCGAACAGTTTTGCTCCTCGACGACGAGCTAGTGCTTCCACAGTGTCACAATATTCAACACCTTTGTAGTAGCGTGGGTTGGAGTAGCGGCGATAGTGACCAAGTCGTGTTGTGTAATTTACTATGTCTGCTTCAGTCATTGCACGTGACGCTTCATCAGGATATCCTTCAGCGTAGACATTATTAAATGCCGAGTTGAGAGTTTCGCGTACTGCCATAGGAGCTGTGCTTTCAGAGGCAATAAGAATGATTTTATGAAATTGTCGTGCGGCTTCCAATGCATTGACATTGTGGACAATTGGATCTAAATCTGCAAGCGTACCTCGGAATAGAAAATCAGACATATTTTTGCTCCGCTTTACAACAAAATTGATGTAGGATATTGGTTTATCTACTAATATTGTACCCTAACACATATGCATTGTAGTTTCCGAAGAGAATTGACCAATTAAAACTATAGATCTGATAGACATTATTAGTGTTTTTCTGAGTGGGTTTTACCTATATTGTGACTACTAATAATTTTTTTTACTTGCCATACTAGATAAAATTGGTAGAATTAAAGTAGTAATTGATATATTAGGAATAACTCATCAATTATTTTCGGATATTTTGTCAGAAATTACAATTTTATTTTCGCATTACTATACCGTTACTGTACAAGGAGTATTAGGTGAACAACCAATTAGATGAAAAGATAATGAACATGTTGGATGAGGCAGAGTTTATGACCATAGGAACTTCTGTCGGAAATAATTCCTCTGCAAGCAATGTGTATTTTGCTAACGACGGTTTCGACATCTATTTTTTTACTTTCAATCCTACCAGAAAGGCAGAACAGATTCGAGTTAATCCTCGTGTGCAGTGTGTGGTAAGACCGGATGGTACTGAAGGTATTAGAGAATTGCAAATAGAAGGAATAGCTACTCAAGTTAAGGATCCAGAAGAGACCAAAAAGGCTTACCATATGGTCCTTGGCGTTACAGAAGCTTTTAAGGAATATATGGAGGACGAATTCCTAAAGAAGAACAATGTAATTGGTTACTACAAGATAAAACCTACTGTCATAAAGTACGTCGATTTTTTTTCCAAAAATAGATTTGAATGGAAAGAATTGCCCGAAAATTATGAATCTTTGTCTTCGGCGATATTCAAAGGCGTTCTTCGCAAGGTAGGACTTTATTTGCGAGCTGTAAGGGCTCCCTTCTTTACAGCGACGATTGCGCCGGTTGCTCTAGGTGGTGCTGTAGCCTACTTTAACCTGGGTGGTTTCAACTGGAGCTTGTTCTGGTGGACTCTTCTTGGTGCGATTATGGCTCACGCTGGTACTAATGTGGCTAATGACTATTCAGACCACCTTTCTCGAAATGATGAGGTCAACAAGCTTGCCAGCCCATTTAACGGTGGATCCCGGATGATTCAAGCTGGATTAATGTCACCAGCTAAAGTTTTCGTTATTTCGGTGGTCATGTTTGTTGCATCTATTGCTATTGGATTATATATAAACGGACAATTGCACGGTAATTTGTTTGCGTTAAGCCCTTTGTTTTGGTGTGGTGTAGTAGGTATGGTTCTAGGTATTTTCTATACTACTGCACCGTTACAATTCAGTTATCGGGGTTTTGGTGACTTGGGTGTTATGTTGGGTTTTGGACCAATTATGGCACTTGGAACCCATTATGTTCAGAAACAGGCCTTGTTACCTATGTCAGAATGGCACTATGTTCCAGTGTTAACAGCCTCTGTGCCAGTTGCTATTCTCATTGGTTTGGTGCTTTTTGTTAATGGGTTTCAAGATTATAAAGCTGATCGAGAGGTGGGTAAAAGGACTTGGGTTGTACGTACAGCTGAAGGTTCAGATGTTGCTAATTACAACAAACCATTTGGAATATACAAGTGGGCACTCTATTTCACTTTCATCTATATTTTGGCATTAGGTATACTAGGAGTTGTTAGTTCTGATGTTTCTACCCCATGGGTTATGATAGCTTTATTGCCTTCCCTATTAGCTTGGAAAGCCATAAAAATGGGAGATGATTGGTTAGAACGATGGAATAAAGTTGATGCTGATAGAGATAAGCTGCCCTATGAATTGTTGTTAGTCAATGTTTCTACTATTGGCACCCATTTTTCGGTTGCCTTACTTCTAACCTTAGGTTACTGGCTGGGCTCTGTACTTTAGATAGTTTGCGGTACCAAAAAAGTATCTATTGCTAAAACAAAATACATTTCCTATGTCTTTAGATTGTTGAGAGGTATTTGTGTAACTCATCAATTACCAGTGTGGTTGTATAGCAGGTGTTGGCGTAACCTCTATGTGAAATTTATTGTATAGAGAGTGTGTTCCTGAAACTACCTTGTTGTAAGCATCTAGGGTTGTTGACATAAGTATCCTACTATAAACTTGGTATGTCAGTTAGTATTACATTTTCTAAACGGAGAAATGTATTGCGAGTCTCTAAGCGTACTAAAGATTATCAAGAGTCTGTAATTAGAGAGATGACACGCCTGGCTATAGAGCACGAAGCAATAAATCTAAGCCAGGGTTTTCCAGATTTTGATCCTCCACAAGAAGTTCTTCAAGCAGCTTCTGCGGCAATTAATGGTGGTCACAACCAATATTCCCCCACTTGGGGAATTCTCGATTTACGTGTGAAACTTGCTGAACAATATAGTAATAAACTAGGCTGGAGCGTGGATGCCGAGAGACATGTTACCGTTACTTGTGGGGTTACCGAAGCTATAAACGTTGCAATGTTGGCTATTCTAGATCCAGGAGACGAAATCATTATTATCGAGCCAGCTCACGAGAACTTTGTGCCCTCGGCATTGTTGTCTGGTGCTCATCCTGTAGCGGTGCCATTAACTGAACAAAAGTTTTGCTTAGATGCAGATCTATTAAAACAAGCCTTAACTGATCGTACCCGTGCTCTGATGCTTAACACACCCCATAATCCTAGTGGGCGAGTCTTCGATGCAGACGAGCTGCTAACCATCACTGATTTTGTTGTAAATAATAATCTTGTTTTGATTACTGATGAGATATACGACCGGATATTGTATGATGGGCGAATGCATGTATGTCCTGGAAGTATAGAGGCGTTGCGAGAGCGTACAGTGACCTTGGGTGGGATGAGCAAGACGTTTGCCATCACAGGGTGGAGATTGGGGTATATCATTGCATCATCTAAGCTTATGGCAGCCATGAGGCCAATCCACGATTATTTAACTGTTTGTGCTCCAACCCCACTGCAAATGGCAGCTGTGACGGCACTAAGTTTGCCTCAAGAGTACTATGATGGTATGTTGATTGATTACCATAATAGAAGAGATAAAATGATGAGCATTTTGCATACTACAGGATTTGAAGCGCAAACTCCAGAGGGTGCGTATTATGTGCTGGCTGATTACAGCAATGTTCCCTCAAAACATTCCCAAAAAGACTCTAAGTCTTTTGCCATTTGGATGACTGCGGAGTTGCGGGTTGCTGTAGTACCAGGAGAAGTGTTTTATACAACTCCTAGCTATGGCGAAAAAAGTGTTCGTTTTGCCTTCCCGAAACAGTTGTCAACTTTACAGGCGGCAGCGGATAGAATGGAGGCATATTTCCTCTAATATCATTAATAGGAGTGTTTCTGTTATTTGCAAGCTTCCATCATGACAATAGATGATAATATGATGAAATGATGTCTGAAATAATTCGATCTGTCAAAGGCACACGAGATTTTTATCCAGAGCAAATGGCTTTGCGTAACTGGCTACATGACCATATTAGATCTGTTTCAGAACGTTATGGATATCAAGAATGGGAAGCACCCATGTTAGAGACTTTAGATCTTTACGCTGCCAAGAGTGGAGATGAACTTGTAAAAGAACAAGCTTTTGTGTTTGAAGACCGGGGTGGTTCGGTAGTAACGTTGCGCCCGGAGTTAACACCCTCGCTTGCTCGTATGGTAGCACAGCAGAGGCAGAAGTTACATATGCCGTTACGATGGTGGTCGTTTGGCCCATTTTGGCGTTATGAGAGACCGCAAAAGGGACGTGCACGCGAGTTCTTTCAGTGGAATCTGGACTTGTTGGGCAGTACTTCTGTGGGTACCGATGCTGAGGTTGCGTCAGTAGCATCAGCATTATTCTCTGCTATAGGACTAACACCGGATGAGGTCATCATTAAGGTTAATAGTCGACAATTTATGGAGCAGCGTGTTGCGGAGATTGGTATCGCAAAGGATGCTCATTCTGCAGTGTTTCGACTAATCGACCGTGTTGATAAACTTTCAGAATCTAAGTGGTTGGACTATGGACAAAAACTTGGTTTGGATGATATGCAAATAAAATCACTTCGTGAAATACTTGGTGATAGAGAGCAATGGTGTAATTCCGAGCAATTGAGTGAATTTTTTCAGATAACAGAATATATGGGTACTAGAGCGTGGTTTGAGTTCGACCCTAGAGTAGTGCGTGGACTGGACTATTATAC
>DCAJ01000118.1:30896-31380 GCA_002311455.1 Anaerolineales bacterium UBA1136
TGAGGCAAGGGATCGGGCTAACCGCCACCGTGCGATTCTGGGTGGTGGTCGTTATGATAACTTAGTGGCTGAAGTTGGTGGTGAACCTGTATCTGGGACTGGATTTGCAATGGGAGATGTTGTAGTTCAATTGATTGCAAACGAATTTGGGGTGTTACCGGAGACGAATCCTTGTCGTACTCAGATTCTGGTGACACTCTTTGGACACGAATCAGTTGCACAATCTAATAGTGTTGCGCGTGAGTTACGTCAAAACGATTTGCGAGTGGAGGTATATCCAGACGTGATAAAGCTCAAAGGTCAGTTACGATATGCTGATCGCCAAGGAATACCCATAGTAGTTGTGTTAGGACCGGATGAGATAGAACGTCGGGAAGTCTCAGTAAAGCAGTTGGCTACTGGTGAGCAAGTTAATGTTCCACTGGCGCGCCTGGCGTCAACTGTGCGCACGATGCTTGAAAGCGAATACTCTCCATGATAGAAT
>DCAJ01000003.1:0-382 GCA_002311455.1 Anaerolineales bacterium UBA1136
GGTGTTGCCGTACCAGTAAAAGTTATAGCAGAAAATCCAGATGCAGCTTACGATTACACCACAAAAGGTAATCTTGTAGCAGTAATTAGTAATGGCTCGGCAATACTTGGCCTCGGCAATCTGGGTGCCTTGGCCTCTAAACCTGTTATGGAAGGTAAGGGCGTACTTTTCAAACAATTCGCTGACATTGATGTGTTTGACATAGAAGTAGACACCGAAGACCCTGAAAAGCTCATTGAGGTAGTCCAAGCAATATCTCCAACTTTTGGTGGAATTAATTTAGAAGACATCAAATCACCCGAATGCTTTGAGATTGAACAGCGTCTAATAGACTCACTAGACATTCCTGTATTCCATGATGACCAACATGGTACAGCTATAA
>DCAJ01000003.1:599-2989 GCA_002311455.1 Anaerolineales bacterium UBA1136
TTAAAGCACGTTTTGCTGTTGATACTGATTGTCGTACACTTGAAGATGCAATGCGTAACGCAGATCTTTTTTTGGGGCTTTCCGTAGCCGATTTATTGACACCAGACATGCTGAAGACTATGGCAGAGCAGCCCATAATATTTGCAATGGCCAACCCTGACCCAGAGATTAGCTATGACTTAGCCAAGAAAGTTCGACCTGACGCACTTGTTGCAACTGGTCGCAGTGACTATCCTAATCAAATCAACAATGTACTAGGATTCCCATTCATCTTCCGAGGAGCACTTGATGTAGGTGCACGTACTATCAATGACGACATGAAGGTTGCAGCAGCCAAAGCTCTCGCAGCCCTAACACACGAAGACGTACCTGATAGCGTACTAAAGGCATATGATCTAGATACACTAGCATTCGGCCCAGACTATCTAATTCCCAAACCATTTGATCCCAGAGTACTAGTATGGGAAAGCGCAGCTGTTGCAGAGGCGGCTATACGAACTGGAGTAGCACGTAAGCAGATAGACTTAAAATTATATCGAGAACAACTTGCTTCAAGATTAGGTCATGGACGTCAAGTTCATCGACACATTATTAATGTAGCTCGCCAACAACCCAAGCGTGTTGTATTTCCTGAAGGAGAAGAGCATAAAATCCTACGAGCAGCTGCGCAGATATTAGAAATCGGAATAGGGCATCCAATACTTCTAGGAAGACCTGAAATAATAGAGAGAGAAATCGCCGATCTTGGATTAACATTCAAGCCACAAGTAATTGACCCTAGTCAACTACCAAGTTCTGAGGTAAATCCAGAAAACTCAAAACACCATGTATACACAGAAGCGTATTACCGACAACGTGAAAGACATGGTGTAACGATTGCACTTGCACGTGAGCGCATGTCCACGCCCAACATATATGGCATGATGATGGTACATGAAGGAGATGCTGATGCATTCCTTTCGGGTCTAACCTATGAATATCCAGATGTCATTCGTCCGGCTCTACAAATTTTCGGTACGCGGCCAGGTACCGAGCGTGTCACAGGAGCTTATCTGGTAATAGTAGAAGAGCGAGTTTTTATTTTCACCGATGCAACCGTGAATGTAGAGCCTGATGAAAACACATTAGCTGAAGCAGCTATACTAGCAGCTGATTTCGCTAGCACACTTGAGATTGAACCACGCGTAGCAATGTTAAGCTTCTCGAACTTTGGTAGTTCACAGCACCCTATTTCGCAAAAGGTACGTGGAGCTGTAAAGATTGTTCAAAAGCGGCGTCCAGATTTTAATGTTGATGGAGAAATGCAAGCAGATGTAGCGGTATCCCTGGAATTGATGGAGGAAAGATTTCCATTCAGTCAAGTGAAAGATGCTAATGTACTAGTATTCCCAAGCCTTGCCTCTGCAAATATCGCTTATAAGCTGCTTCACCAACTAGCAGGCGCACTAACTATAGGACCTGTTCTACTAGGTATGGGATCTCCAGTTCACGTCTTACAAGCTGGAGACAGTGTGGATCAAATTGTAAACATGTCTGCAGTAGCAGTGATGGATGCGCAGGGACGCTAAGAGTACTCGATTGAGTATCACCTTCGAATCCATCAATTATGTAAACAGTCTAAATATAGCTATTCTACAATCTGTCGTGAGATGCCCGTAAAGCGTCAACCCTGTCAATTCGCTCCCAAGGTAAATCAAGGTCATCTCGTCCAAAATGCCCATAGGATGCAACCTGACGATATATAGGCCTCCGCAAATCCAAATCTAGAATAATAGCCCCGGGACGTAAATCAAATACCTCTGCTATCAACTTGCTAATCCGTTCATCATCAATTGAGCCAGTACCAAAAGTCTCTACATTGATACTCAATGGTATAGCAACACCAATAGCATAAGCCAACTGAATTTCGCATCTTTCTGCAAATCTCGCAGCTACCACATTTTTGGCAACCCATCGTGCTGCATAAGAAGCACTACGGTCAACTTTAGTACAATCTTTTCCACTAAAAGCACCGCCTCCATGGCGACCCATGCCACCGTAAGTGTCAACAATAATTTTACGACCGGTAAGACCAGCGTCGCCTTTTGGACCACCTATAACAAATTTACCAGTTGGATTAGTTATTATTTTGAGATCATCATCAATGAGATTGGATGGCATTACTGGCATGATTACATGGTTGGTAATCTCTTTTCTTATATCATCCTGAGAAATCTCCGGATTATGTTGGGTACTAATAAGTACTGTATGAATTCTCTTAGGTTTTCCATGACTATATTCCACAGTAACCTGGCTTTTACCATCCGGACGTAACCAAGGGAGAGAACCATCACGCCTAACCTCAGCAAGGCGACGAGTAAGCTTGTGTGCAAGGTGAATTGGCATTGGCA
>DCAJ01000003.1:3074-8107 GCA_002311455.1 Anaerolineales bacterium UBA1136
AAAACCAAACATCATTCCTTGATCCCCAGCGCCTACTGCTTCAATCTCAGTTTCTGTATCCATATTGCCTGATTTAGCTTCCAATGATTTATCTACTCCAAGTGCTATATCTGGACTCTGTGAAGACACAGCTACTTGGACTCCACAAGTTTCTGCATCAAATCCAGTATCGCTACCGTTGTAACCTATATCACTTACTACATTACGTACTACTGTATTAAAATTAACGTAACAACTAGTGGTAATCTCTCCAAGCAACATAACAAAACCGGTTTTAACAGCAGCTTCACATGCCACCCTACCATACGGATCTTCAGACATAATCGCATCTAGGACAGCATCACTAATTTGATCACACATTTTATCTGGATGTCCCTCTGTAACTGACTCAGAGGTAAACAACAATCTAGATGATTCCATAAACGAGTTGCTCATAAAGTATCGTCTCCTAATTCAGGTATAAATTTGTTATAAGATAGTTTAACACCCGGACTAATATAATAGTAATGTAGGGCTACAACCCAGGTAACCTAATATTTGGCCGAATTACTACATTAAATCAAATACGGATTAACCTATAGTTTCAATATACCATATGAGATTCATGCTTGCAAGAAAAGAATGATCACGTTGCGCAGCTAGCTGTTGACCAACAAATTATCTCTTAAGTACAATATATGTATAAGAATATTGCTAACTAATAGTCATCCTTAGACTGTAGTCATTAGTCAGATACATCAATATGCAGTACCAGAAAGTAACTTAAAAACCGTACGGATTATAATCTTAAAGTCCAACCAAAGTGACCAGTTTTCAACATACCACAAATCATATCTGGTCCGATCCTCGATTGAAGTATCTCCACGTAATCCATTGACCTGCGCCCAACCAGTAATGCCTGCTTTCTCACGATAACGTTCCATATATCTGGGTATACGTTCCTGGAATTGTTCAACAAACTGCGGTTGTTCTGGGCGAGGACCCACAAGGCTCATATCACCTAATGCTACGTTAATCAATTGTGGTAATTCATCGATAGAAAAACGCCTAATAAATCTACCTAGGCCTGTACGCCGCGAGTCTTCTGCAACTGTCCATTGTCTCTCTTCACTCGCATCAGTCCTCATTGAACGAAACTTGAAAATCTTAAAGTCTTTACCGTCCAATCCAACACGATCCTGGAAAAAGAACACTGGTCCGGCAGATTCAAGCTTGATCAGAGCAGCAACCAACATCATTAGAGGTGACAACAACACTAGACCAATTGAGCTAATCATCAAGTCGACCACTCGTTTGAGAGACAGTCGCCATCCTCTTAGAGCCACATCACGTACAGTAAGCAATGGCAAACCTCCTAGATCATCTACAGAAACTTCACCCGCCATAATCTCATAGACGTCTGGAATAACCTTGATGCTCACATGACCACTCTGACACCGAACAATCAAACTCAAAAGTTCATCTCTAGTAGCATCTGGTCTAGCTATAATAACCTCATCAACTGCATAACTCTCAACTAAATCTTGTAGATCTCTTGAATGTCCTATTACAGGTACTCCTAACAACTCGCGCATATCTTCTGAACCATCAACTAAACCTATCAGTTGATATCCTAGATGTGGCATCCATGTAGCCTTCTGAATTACTACAGCGGCTGCGTCTCCCGTACCAACTATCAGTAGTCTCTGTAAACCAATGCCACGTGCGCGCAACATTGAAAGTATGCCACTATAACCACTGCGACCTAGCAGTACTAGAGCAATAGTGAGTACCCAGGCATAAACTATGATGGTTCTCGAATAATCAACCTCGAACACTGTGTTTTTGAACAGTAAAGTAGAGAAGGCAATGGAAAACAATGCTCCCACGGAGACAGCACTAAACACAGCATATGCTCGATCCACACGTCCAATAGTCCGCGTACCATGATAAAGACGATTTAGATAGAAAACTATTTGAATACATATAACTTGCACCAAAATTACACGGCCGTATGTAGTAACCGATTCGAGCCCTCGTGGCTCGGTAGGAAAAGCTATGGCACTTCTAAGCTGATATGCCAACAAGTATGCCAAAGAAATTAATACCGCATCTAAGAATAATAGCAACAACGTAGTCATAGACTGAAAATGTTTGTTACTAATTGATGTATTCAACATAGTATATTATTCACCATAATACTCAGCTTCACTTGTAGGAAGTTTAGGTGGGTAGTCAGCTTTCCTTCCCAAACGCTCCGCTACGGCTGCGTGCATTGCCATGCGATCATCCCATGGATATTCAATAGATCCAAAACACATAGATTGCTCATGTGCCTTACCGCAAGCCAAAACGATATCGCCACTTTTAGCCATATCTACCGCAAAGCGAATAGCTTCGGCTCGATCAGGGAGTTTCCAGAATGTATTGCCCTCCACACCTCCTATTTCTTCACACCCTGATGCAATCTCTGCCATTATATCGGATAGTGACTCTGTGCGAGGATCTTCAGCAGTGATCACAGTAAAATCTGCAAGCTCAGCTGCAATGGAACCCATCCAACTACGTTTAGACACATCACGCAATCCAGCAGAGCCAAATACAACAATAATACGTCCAGTAGTTATATTCCTTACTGACAGTAATAATTCTCGCAAAGAATTTGGTGTATGAGCAAAATCCACTACTGCTTCAAAATCCTGGCCCATTTTAATATATTCCATTCTACCAGGAATACAATCGAGAGATGCGATACCTGCTTGTACATAGTTAACGTTAATTGCCAGACCATTATAAGTAGCGGCTATTGCCGCAAGACAATTGCTTATATTGTGTTGACCTACAAGTACTGTTTCTATTGGAAAACAATCCTCACCTATGTTAACATCGAAATAAGTTGTCCTTTCATTGGTGCTTATGTTGGTCGCATTAACAGTGGCTTGAACTTCAATTCCATAATCCACCAAATCTGTCTTTAGTTTATTCTTTATGTAAACATAACTTTGTTCATTGTCTTGGTTAAGTACAGCCAGCTTATTTGTTTCTGGTTTAGACACAGTACAACTAACCTGATTAAACAGCGACAACTTTGCATTCATATAGGATTCTAGAGTACCATGATAATCTAAATGTTCGTGAGTAATATTCGTCAAAACTGCTATATCAAATTCACACGCAGATACTCTCTGCTGAACTAAACTATGTGATGTGACTTCAATAACACAGTGAGTCATACCTGCGTCCACCATCTGCGCCAACAATTCCTGTAGAGCCACAGCATCAGGAGTAGTAACATGAAATCCAGTGTCCCTAGTTTCATCACCAATAACAGCATTTACAGTTGTAATCAGTCCAGTAGAGATGCCAGCAGCACGTAATATGCTATAAATTATGTTACATGTAGTTGTCTTACCATCTGTGCCCGTAACACCGATAATTACTAGATTGCGAGATGGAAATCCCCGCAATGCAGCTGCAAACCATGATAGTGCTATAGTACTATTTTCGACTTGTATATATGGAACCTGCGATTCGCCAAACCATTCATACACATCTTCAAATGGAAGCTCACCTACAACACCAGCGGCTCCATTATTTAGAGAGGAAGATATAAAATCATGACCATCTGATACCAATCCACGACGAGCTACAAATAGCGCTCCAGGGATTACATTATTTGAATCATCCACCACAGAAATGATATCTGGATCATTCTTATTGGAACGAATTGATGCCTGGATAATTGATAAAAGTTCGGAAAGCTTCACGATAATCTATAGACAGTGCTAATTTACAGATGCTTGCTTACACATATGATTATACCTCGACAGGTTAACCAAAACAGTCCTAGGTTGAACTAACAAATTCTACCCAGGACTGCCATATTTTGGTTTGCCTACAAGAAATCAGCTTATATCAAAGTCTGCTGCAAAGTTTCCAGTGCACGGCGTGCAGATCCATCTACTTCATGCTCACCCACACGTACAACTATACCTCCCAATATTCCAGGGTCAACACGAAAAGTGATTTCCACTTGAGAACCAAGTTTTTCTTGCAATCCACCTTCTATTTGCTTTTGTTCATCAGACTTTAATGTTATTGCACTTGTAACTACCGCATCCTCGCCCTGTAGATTAGCACCTTCCAAAATAGCTACTTTACCAGCAGTAATACCCGAAAAGAATTCGTCTACTAGAGCTCTCTGGCGCACTTCGTCAAGCTCACTAATAATAATCTTGTTTGCCGCAGCGATTGCCATAGCTGCTACCTGCGGACGTATATCGAGCAACACGTTTTCCTTATGTCGCTGCGCTGCTTCCTGTGCCTGCTCCAGAAGCTGCGCCCTTTCCTGTTCAACAGATTTTTGTATCTCTGACGCAGCCTTCTCTGCACGCTGAGTAGCTTCGGCAACAATACTTGCCCCTTCCACCTGTGCCTCAGAAATAATCTTCTCTGATTCACTCTGCGCATTATCACGCGCTTCTGCAGCTTCTCTGGCATCTTCAAGACTTTGCGCAATTTTTGAGCTCCGCTCATCAAGAATTTTGAGAATTGGCTTATATGCCCAAAAAGACATAATCAACATAACTATAAAGAAATTTAGTATCTGTACTACCAAATAGCTCAGATTAATCCCAAGGTTTCCTAAAGCTTCCATCTGAATACACTCCTCTAAAGCTTCTTTTATTTAGCAGTGATAAGTAATTTAACTTGCAAACAGAATTATGAAGGCAACTGCCAAAGCATAAATAGCAACAGCCTCAGCAAATGCTATACCAATAATCATGTTAGTTTGAATCAGTGGCGCGGCATCGGGATTACGACCCATAGCCTGCACTGCACCACCCACTACCGAACCAATACCTATACCGCCACCTGTAACGCCTATTGCCGCAAGCCCTGCACCAATCAGTTTAGCTGCTTCAACTATATCACCTTCCATCGTACATATCCTCCAATATCAATATTATGTTACACAATAACACATCAATGAGCCTCAGCGCCATGTGCCTGCGTTGCCTGGCTCATGAAAACTAAGGTGAGCATAGCAAATA
>DCAJ01000003.1:8169-8784 GCA_002311455.1 Anaerolineales bacterium UBA1136
GAAACTAATGACCCTAAAATGAATAATAACAATTGACCGGCAAAAATGTTTCCGAATAACCTAAATGTGAACGAAAGGATCTTGGCAAACTCACTGATCAACTCCAGCAATCCTACTGCAAAATCCATAGCTCCCCAAACTGGCTTAGTCACCAAAGCACGAAAATTTAGGAACCTTGTTATATGACCCGTTTTCTGAGCAGCAATGCCAAACACTTGTGTCATAAACACTGAGATTAGTGCTAATGCCAAGGTAAAATTGAGATCAGTAGCAGCAGCTCTAACATATGGAGTTATAGTACAGGAATGGCATAATTCATGGCCCTGATCACCTTCGTCATGAGGTAACTCATGCCGTCCATCTAGCCAATATGCTGAACCTATGGAGCGTGCTTCATAGCCAGTAAACTTACCATGAGCGGGCTCCAATACGCCGACACTGTCAACCCCTGGTATAAGCTCCATCCAATTAGCTACTAATACCATGATAAAAATAGTTGCCATATATGGAATAAATTTAATGGCATTCTTACGTCCTGCTGTAGTCACAGCAGTATTCCACAAGAACTCAAATAATGCCTCCAAGGCATTATAGAAACCACTAGGAACTAAGTTT
>DCAJ01000091.1:0-16932 GCA_002311455.1 Anaerolineales bacterium UBA1136
GTAGCTGTAGGTGGATCGGGTGGTCGGGGAAATTCGCGATTTTCAACATCTAGCAATCGCGCTCCTCGTATAGCTGAAAAGGGATCTCTTGGCCAAATTGTTGACCTGTCTCTGGAACTTCGTCTTATAGCTGATGTTGGAATTGTAGGTGTACCTAATGCAGGCAAATCCACATTACTATCATCAGTGACAGCAGCGAAACCTAAAATTGATAAATACCCTTTTACTACACTAAATCCTAATCTAGGCGTGGCCGATTTGGGTGATTACCGTACCATAGTGCTTGCGGACATTCCTGGTCTTATAGAAGGTGCACATGCTGGAGTTGGTCTTGGAGCAGCGTTTCTGCGTCACATACAGCGCACTCGAGTAATTATTCATTTGCTTGATGGTATGTCTGAGGATCCATTATCTGATTTCAATCAAATAATGGTTGAACTGGCCTTGTATGATTCGGAATTGGTCGCTAAACCTCAGGTAGTAGCATTGAACAAGATTGACTTGCCAGAAGTGTCTGAAAAGTTGCCTTTACTACAGTCATCAATGGCTGACCTTGGCTATAAATTGCAAGGTGTTTCTGCCATAGCTCATATAGGGATTAAGGAATTGCTTCAGAAGGCTGCATTATTGTCTGAAACTTATGAAGAGATACCTATGGAAGAGGACGAACCTGTGTATAGAACAGAAGTGGATCCTAGTAGTTTTGAAATTACACGTGAAATAGACGGACACCTTAGAATCACGGGTGAGCGTATTGAGAGAGCAGCGCAATCTACGTACTGGGAATATGACGATGCAGTTCTTCGATTCCAAAATATTATTGACAAACTAGGTGTTAGGACGGCATTGGAGGAAAACGGAGTTCGACCGGGAGACAAGGTACGTATAGGGCCATACGAGCTAGAATGGGTTGAATAGACAGGTAAAGGATGCCCGTAGATTTCATCTCAAGGATAACTTCTTTGCTTTACAATAGTAAAACTGTTGCGGTAAATCAACATTGATACAACTACTGCGGGACAGATATTATCGTGCTATTTCTATAAATCACTTTGCTGTGGATTTGCTAAATAGCCAACGCTCGATATTGTTGGTCTATTTGGCTGCATCCCTTGGGCTTGATAACGCTGATATTGGTCTTGTAGCACTTAGTTATGCTATGGTTGGTTCGCTTACGCAGCCGTTGTTCGGTTGGCTTGCTGACAGATACCACATACGGTGGCTATCAGGTATATCACTTGTATGGATGATATTGTGGTTATCTGTTTCTGTCAGTGTTACAGGGTCTTGGGCGATTGGAACTCTGGTTGTAGCTGCACTTGGCTCGGCAGCATTTCATGCTGCTGGTACGGAAAGAGCAACGACCCACGGAAAGATTATTTTGCTCGGTAGAGCTGCTACAGCTGCATCACTGTTTTTTCTTTTCGGTCAAGCAGGTCTAGCTATAGGGCCTGCGATCGGTGGAGCTTTGATAGAGAGTAGGGGTGCTGTTGGAGTATTAGTATTAACTGTTGCAGCAGTTCCAGTGGCCATCAATTCGATTTATCGCTTGTACTGGCAAAAGCCATTAGCAGTGTCAAGACCAGACAATGTTCACGATAAAGATGTCGATTCGAGTAGTGATTATTACAAAAGTGGGTGGGTGATAATTGCGTTTGCTGTGCTTGTAATGTTTCGTACTGCTCCACAGGTGGCTTCAATGACTTTTTTACCTAAACTATTCTATGATCGTGGTTATGCCCCGGGTGCTTATGGGATTATAACCACTGTATTTATGGCTGGTACCGCTTTGGGAGGACTCATTGGGGGTTTCATGTCAGACCGTTGGGGACGTCGACGGATTATACTGTTTTCTTTACTTGGTGCTGTAATTCCAATGTATTATTATCCTGTGGCAAGCGGGTTTACGCTATACATATTGGTGTTTTTGGCTGGATCGTTTAATGGAGGTTCGCACGCTGTAATTGTGGTAATAGCTCAGTCATTGATGCCGAGCAGACGTGCCCTTGCATCCGGTTTAACCATGGGTTTCATGTTTGCAAGTGGCGCTTTAGGTTCGTATCTAATAGGTTTAGCAGCCGATTACTATTCACTGGTAAGCGCGATGCAAGTAAATGGTTTACTATGTTTGTTAGCAGCTGTTCTTAGCTTAGTGCTGCGCAGAGATTCCAAGACAACATACCAAGTAAACCCATAGTAGTGTTAAGGGCTTGTATTTGTACTGAAACTTTGTAGTAGGTTCTCTGCAGGATTGCAGACAACATGGAGAAAGTGGAGTGATACATGATGCACATTTCCTTTAGCTTTTGGGCGGAGACCAAATCATGATACGTTTGGTTCGGGATACTTACTTTCTGGCTGTTTCTCTAAATCATCTCGCAGTTGATTTGCTCAATAGTCAGTTGGGCATATTAGTGGTGTTTCTGGCACCAGTACTGATGCTTGATAACTCTGACATTGGCCTGATTGTTCTTATCTCTACTTCTGTTGGTTCGCTTACACAGCCAATATTTGGTTGGCTAGCCGATCGGTATAGTACTACTAGATGGTTAAGTGGTGTATCACTACTGTGGATAGCTGTGTGGATGTCAATGGCTGTATCTGTACATGTCCGATGGGCTATTCCTTTGTTGATAATAGGTTGTCTTGGCTCTGCTGGGTTTCATGCAGCTGGTACGGACCGTGCGACCGAGCGTGGTGGCATCCTTATGCTTGGAAGGGCTTCTACGGCAGCGTCTCTATTTTTCCTTTTCGGTCTCTCTGGGCATGCGTTTGGACCTGCTTTGGGTGGGGTTATTATAGAGAGGATGGGCATACGTGGAGTGCTCGTGCTTACAATTCTTACTTTGCCAGTGGCTGTCAATTCTATCTATAGGTTGTACTGGTCTACGGACGATAAAATATTAGATCCGAATGAGAAAAGAGAAACAATAACTGACAATGTGTCTGAGTATTATAGAAACAGATGGATTTTTGTTGCATTTGTGTTGATGGTATTACTTCGTACAGCACCAGGGATGACATCTATGACATTCTTGCCAAAACTATTTCAAGATCGGGGATACGCTCCAGGAGCGTATGGAGTTATCACTTCCATATATATGGGTGCTACTGCTATTGGCGGATTAGCTGGGGGGTTGTTAGCAGACCGATGGGGCCGACGGCGACTCATATTATGGTCCTTACTAGCTGCTGTTTTACCAATGTATTATTACCCGGTGGTTCTGGGTCCTATAATATATCCGATTGTGTTTCTTGCCGGCGGTTTTAATGGCGCATCTTTTTCAGTTGTAGTGGTATTGGCGCAGTCATTATTGCCAAGCAGGCGTGCTTTTGCATCTGGTTTGACATTAGGATTTATGTTTGCAAGTGGCGCTTTAGGTTCATATCTGGTTGGTCTAGCAGCGGATGTATATCCTTTATCTAGAGTTATGCAAATAAATGGGGCTTTATGTCTAATAGCGGCATTATTAAGTTTGTGTTTACAGCGAGACTCGTTGCCTAAGAAAATTGAAACGATTAAATAAACCTTTCAATTTGCTATATGTATCTAGATATAGGATTATCATTAATCAAGGAGTAAGTGTGGTGCTAGACCAGGTATATTGTTATACTTGTCAACACATAATATAAGCTGAACCAGTTATCATTTATTGGAGCTTGTCAGACATGTTGAAGACACATACTTGTGGGGAATTAAGTCATGATTGTGTAGGCCAAGTGGTAACCCTTGCTGGTTGGGTGCATCGTAGGCGCGATC
This sequence comes from Anaerolineales bacterium UBA1136, assembly GCA_002311455.1. Classification (GTDB taxonomy): domain Bacteria; phylum Chloroflexota; class Anaerolineae; order Anaerolineales; family UBA11657; genus UBA11657. The sequence continues at coordinate 3,761 of DCAJ01000091.1, forward strand.
ATGGAGGTCTAACATTTGTTGACCTACGTGACCGATGGGGTTTGATTCAGGTGGTCTCTGATCCAGAGTATGCTGAAGCCCATGAAACAATGTCAGGCCTTAGAGCTGAGTATGTCATTCAAGTGTCTGGCAATGTGCGTGGACGACCAGATGGAGCTTCTAATCCTGATATGGTAAGTGGGGATATTGAATTGGTGGCTCAACATGTCAAAATATTAAACGTTTCCAAGACTCCTCCTTTTGACATAAACAAAGTTTCCAAGGTAGAGGAAGGACTTCGACAAAAATACCGTTATCTTGACCTTCGTCGTAGTAATATGTTGGCGAATCTAAGTCTGCGGCACAAAACTATATCCTTTATAAGGGATCATCTCTCACAATCTGGCTTTTTGGAGGTTGAGACCCCAATGCTATTCAAGACCACACCAGAAGGAGCACGGGATTATCTAGTTCCAAGCCGATTGCATAGAGGAAAGTTTTACGCCTTGCCTCAATCACCCCAGCAGTTGAAACAACTACTGATGGTTGCTGGAATTGAGCGATATTTCCAGATTGCTCGTTGTTTTCGAGATGAGGATCAACGGGGCGATAGGCAGCCGGAGTTTACTCAGCTTGATATGGAGATGTCGTTTGTCGAGCAGGAAGATGTACTACAAACAATCGAGATATTGATAACAGAATTGGTCGCTAACTTGACCGAAATGAAATTCCAGCAGACGCCGTGGCCAAGGTTTAGTAGTGAGGAAGTCCTTAATCGTTTTGGTACAGACAAGCCTGATTTGCGGTTTGGAGTAGAACTGCAGGATGTAACCGAATTAGTAGTGGAAAGTGAACTAAAAATTTTTTCTAGTGCTGAAACAGTTAAAGGGATTAATGCAGAGGGCTGTGGTAATTATAGTCGTAAACAGATTGACTCATTGACTGATTTTGTGAAGCAATACGGAGCTGGTGGTCTAGCTTGGGCTGTTGTGGGCGATGATGGTAATGTTTCACGCTCCTCTTTTCGCAAATATGTTGATGAAAATACCATGCATGCTCTGAAGAAAAAGATGCAGGCTAAGCCAGGTGATTTGCTATTGTTAGTAGCTTCTGACGTTGATGTGGTGCATGATTCTTTGGCTGCTCTACGAGTAAAAATAGGTGAGAAGATAGGTGTGTATGATACCAATTTACTCGCTTGTTGTTGGGTGATTGATTTTCCTTTATTTAATTGGAACGAGCGAGAAAACCGCTGGGATCCTAGCCATCATTTGTTTACTGCACCATTGACTGAAGATATAGGTCATCTGGATACTGACCCGGGTAGAGTACGCGGATCTCAATATGATATGGTATGCAATGGTTACGAAATGGCTGGAGGCTCTATTAGGATACATGATAGTGCTTTGCAGCAACAGATTTTTGACCTAATCGGCTTAGACAAAAATGTGGCTCTTGAAAGGTTTGGGCATATGCTTGAGGCATTCGAATATGGAACACCACCACATGGTGGAATTGCAGTTGGGATTGATCGTTTAGTCATGTTGCTAGCTCAGGAAAAAAACATTCGTGAAGTAATAGCGTTCCCTAAATCGCAACAGGCAACTGACTTAATGGTAGGAGCGCCCTCTACTGCTGACGTTGATCAGTTGAATGAGCTGCATATTAGTATAACGGATTCAACTAGTAGCAAAATAGAATAAGCCTTGCAATACTTGCTCGTATGGACAGCTCGTGTTAGCATTTAGTTGGACCCTGCTATGTTCGTGATGTTGTAGGAGATTCTGTGCCAACACCAACAAAATGGGCATCAAATCTTGATTACGATGCGATAGGCAGCTAATGAGCCAAGGCAGACTAGTCAGTGCGATGCCCCGCCTGCCAAAAGCAGGCGCAGAATCAAATCAGCACACTGCATGGCGGGGTTATTCTTATACAAGGTTAGTAAAAACTGTTATTATGGTTTTCTTGACACCTTCATAGCTGTTATGCTATTCTCCAATTGGTAAAGGGCAAAGTTAGGTAAATTGTGACTCAAATCGAACGTGTAACAGACGATGTCTATGTTTTTACCAGTGAATTGTATGCGCAGGTTACGGCTGGGGTGATAAACACGCGTCTGGGTGCTATTGTGGTGGACACCTTGCCTTATCCTTCAGAAGCTCGTGAAATTAAGGAGTATGTAGAATCGCATCTTTCCTCACGTGTACGTTATGTCATTAACACCCATTACCACGGTGATCATGTATATGGCACCCATATTTTTACTGGTGCACAGGTAATTTCTCACGAACTGACCAGACAACGTTTGTCTACTACCGGTGTAGAGGGTTTAGCATTGGCGAAATCTGAGTCCTCAGAGTTATCCAGTGTAAAAATCGTGCTTCCTCAAATCACATTTGATTCAGGAAGTTTCCGTCTACGTCTTGGTGGAAAGAGTATTGTTCTCAATCATTCGCCAGGCCACAGTGAGGATGTGATTACTGTGCTAGTAGAAGGAGAACAAGTGCTGTTTGCTTCAGATACCGTCATGCCTGTACCTTTTTTCCCAGATGGTGATATCAAACAACTAATGAAGTCACTAGAAAATATACAAGCCATGTCATCTAAAGTGACTAATTTGGTACAAGGTCATGGTGCTGTGATACTGCGTGGCGAGGTTACGGGATATATAGAAAAGCAAATCAAATACCTTAAAACAGTCGATTCAGCGGTTAGACAGGTTCTTAAGCGTAGATATAGCAAGAAATCTCTGTTGAGGACAGATCTTGCGTCCGTCGATATAGATCGCGCTGTACTTGGGGGTCTTGCTGAAGAACTCCACTGGGGCAATCTAGAATGTCTTTATGATCGTCTTAAAAGGTATGTCAAACCCTATCCTAGCCGTCGCCTTTAGAGTAAGTACATGTGGAAAACTAATACTAATAGTAGCAGTGGCATTAGTATGATAGGCGAGCAGATATCGGGGCCTGTTCAGTAAGGAGAAACCAATAGCACGGGGATATCAAGTGGTATTGAAGGAATGCGACGCTCTCGTCCCGAATGGGGTTGGGGGCGTTTACTGTTTAGAAGAGGTTGGATAACCTAAGGATGACCGAGTTACTATATTTGTCAGACTCATACTTAAGAGAATTTGATGCAAGTGTACTAGAAGTTTCTGAGCAAGGACACCTCAGACTTGATCGTACGGCTTTTTACCCAGGGGGTGGTGGACAGCCATTTGATTGCGGCACCCTCGATTATGCCCATAATAAATATGATGTTGTTGGAGTTATCAGGCAGGACAATCTTATATGGCATGTTGTTGATGGTTTAGATGGTCCAGGTGTAGGTCAAACTGTAAAAGGGGTTATTGATTGGGAATTACGTTATAAGCTGATGCGTACACACACTGCTATGCATATCCTTTGTGGAGTTGTATGGCGGGATTATGGTGCTAGTGTGACTGGTGGCAATATGTCTCCTTTGCGTGGTAGGATGGATTTTGAATTTGTGAATATGCGTGCTGAATTAGTTCAAGAGATTGAAGAAAAAATTAATATTGAGGTAAATGCATTTCGGGACATTGCAGTGGAAATTGTGCCTAGGGAAGAGGCGTTTCAGATTCCGGATTTGATACGTACGAAGATAAACTTGCTTCCAAAGGGTATCAAAGAGGTGCGTACAGTAGAAATTATAGGGCTTGATTTACAAGCTGATGGTGGCACCCATGTTTCTAATACATCAGAGGTTGGTGTAATGAAAGTGGTGGATTATAAGAGTAAAGGGAGAATCAATAAACGAATTGTAGTAGAAATTGGTGTGAGAAATAATTGATGAGATTTCGACCAGTAAAATCCGAACTTGATGTAGGGAAGCTTGAGCTAGATATACTTGAGTTTTGGCAGACTAACGATATATGTAATCGCTCAGTACAATCCCGACAGGGTAATGAGATATACGTGTTTTATGAAGGACCGCCTACAGCGAATGGTATGCCGGGCAGTCACCACGTTCTTTCACGGGCTTTTAAGGACATATACCCTCGTTATCGAGCTATGCGCGGGTACTACGTGTTGAGAAGGGGTGGTTGGGATACGCATGGTTTGCCTGTGGAAATAGAAGTAGAAAAGCAACTGGATCTTGCGGGAAAAGAACAAATAGAAGCTTACGGTATCTCTGAGTTTAACACTAGGTGTAGGCAATCAGCTCTGGAATATATTCAGGAGTGGGAGAAACTTACTGATCGAATCGGGTTCTGGGTGGATCTTGAAGCCGCATACGTGACTTTTGAGAATGATTACATCGAATCCATATGGTGGATTTTGAAGCAGCTATGGGAAAAGGAGTTGATTTATCAAGGGTTTAAGGTGGTGCCTTATTGTGCGCGCTGTGGTACTGCCCTTTCTGATCATGAGCTTTCATTAGGTTATCAGGAAAACACTGCCGACCCGTCGGTTTATGTAAAGTTTCCGCTAAAAGACGATCCTAATACTTCTCTGTTAATATGGACAACTACTCCTTGGACTCTACCCGGCAATGTAGGTGTAGCTGTAAATCCTGACATAGTCTATGTAACAGTGCAATTAGAAGATGGTGACCGCATAATTGTAGCGAAGGAATTGTGCCAGGATATATTTGAAGAGGATAACACTTACAGTATTGTAAATGAAACTGTAGGTGCAGAACTGCAAGGACTGCAATATGAGGCTCCCTATAATTTTCTACCCTTTGAAGGTGCAGCGCATTACATAATGCTGGCAGATTTTGTAACTACTGACGAAGGTTCAGGAATAGTACACATAGCACCAGCATTTGGTGCGGACGATATGGCCATGTCAATTAAGTATGGTTTGCCAGTACTAATGACTGTGGATGAAGAGGGGCGCTTTGTTGACTCGATCACCCCTTGGGCCTCCATGTGGGTTAAGGATGCGGACCCACTCATTACTGAGGATTTGCGTAAGCGCGGATTGTTGTTGAAATCTGATACTTATTTGCATACCTATCCTTTTTGTTGGCGGTGTAATACTCCATTACTGTATATGGCTCGAAGTACTTGGTACATAGCTACCACTAAACACAAGAATCGTTTGGTAGAACTTAATCAGACTATCAATTGGTATCCATCGCATATTCGCGATGGACGTTTTGGAAACTGGTTAGAGAATAATGTTGACTGGGCACTGGGACGGGAACGCTACTGGGGTACTCCATTGCCAATATGGATAGATGAAGACGGTGATTGGTTGTTGGTTGGATCTGTGAAAGAGCTGTCAGATTTGGCCAACCGCGACCTTTCTGAACTTGATTTGCACAGACCTTTCGTTGATGAAATCACATTTCGAAACCCGAAAACTGGCAAGACAATGCGGCGTGTGCCAGAGGTGATAGATGTATGGTTTGATTCAGGTGCAATGCCATTGGCGCAATGGCATTATCCATTTGAGAATAATACACAATTTAAGGAACAGTTTCCTGCAGATTATATATGTGAGGCTGTGGATCAAACTCGTGGTTGGTTTTACTCATTACATGCCATCTCTACTATGTTATTCGACAGCGTGGCCTTTAAAAACGTTGCATGTTTAGGGCTTATATTGGATGAATCTGGTCAAAAGATGTCTAAATCTAAAGGTAATATTGTTGACCCATGGGATGTGCTCAATATGCACGGCGCAGATGCTTTTCGATGGTATCTTTATACAGCAAGTCCGCCTGGTCAAGAAAGGCGCTTTTCAGTAGATTTGGTAGGAGACGTAGTACGTAGTTTTACTCTTACTTTGTGGAATACTTATGTGTTTCTTGTGACTTACGCTAATTTGGATGACTGGTCTCCTAGCGTACCTGATAAATCTTCAAAAGATGCAGTATCTGAACTAGACCGGTGGATTATATCGGAGTTACATGACCTAGTTAAAGGTGTAACTGATGCGCTAGAACATTACGATGCTACTGGTGCTACTAGGCCCATTGAGCGTTTTGTAGATTTATTGTCCAACTGGTATGTGCGTCTTTCGCGACGTAGATTTTGGAAGACTGAGGATGATGGTGATAAGCATGCTGCATATGCAACTCTGTATCAGTGTCTTCTTACTGTAAGTAAACTGTTAGCACCTTCCATGCCATTTATATCTGACGCCATTTACCGAAATTTGACGATTGACGAGGAGGTTTCAACAGAATCTGTACATCTTGCTGATTGGCCAGAATACGACCTAAATCTTATTGATGATGAGTTAAATAGAGAAATGCGATTGGTCCAGAAGCTCGTCTCTCTAGGCCATAATGCGCGTCAGAGCGCCCAATTGAAAGTGCGACAGCCATTAGCAGAGGTTGTTTTTTGGGCCGGAGGTTATACGCAAGGTGAACTAATTGAACGATATTCAGGATTGATTTCGGACGAATTGAATGTTAAACAAGTAAGATGGTTAGATTCTGCCGATGAGGCTGTTGTCTATACCTTACATCCATTACCTAAGCAATTGGGTCAAAAATATAGAAGTCGTTTTCCCGCTATTAGGGAAGCGATCCAAAAGTTGGATACGGCAGTTGCCGCAGATAAATTGCTTGATGGGAAAAGCATTATAGTAGATATTGGATCTGAAACAATTGAAATATTATCAGGAGAAGTTGAAGTACGTGTTGAATCTAAAGAGGGTTTCGCTACTGCTGAGGATGGCGGCCTAGTTGTAGGGTTGGTCACAGACCTGAGTCCCGACCTCGTGCTGGAAGGACTGGCTCGTGAAGTAGTACGTAGAGTACAGGATTTGCGAAAGTCTAGTGGGTTTGACATTTCTGATCGTATTAGGATCACTTATACTGCGACTAGTCTTTTGTCTGATGCCATAGAACAGCATCGCGATTACATCATGGGAGAGGCATTAGCATTATCCTTAGGTTCTGATAAGGATGTTGAAGGAGTAGTGGAGACTATAGGCAATGAGACATTGACCTTAAGATTGGATAGAGGCAAATGAGTTCTATAATATCCTTGCTGAGCAGAAAATACATGCTATATGCAATTGCATTGATAGCTATTGTGGTTGATCAATACACTAAGCTGTTAGTAAGGAAAAATATGGTTGCTGGGGAAACTATAATGGTGCACCCTGCACTTCGTAATATATTTGACCTGACTTATACTACCAATACAGGAGTTGCTTTTGGGATGTTCAAGGAGATTGGCCCAGTTGTCTCTGTGCTTGCTATATTGGTGGTTGCTATAATAATTTACTACAATAATCAATTATCTGAACGAGATGTTTGGTTACGTGTGGCACTGGGAATGCAGATGGGAGGTGCCATAGGCAACAATCTAATTGACCGTCTTTTCCTAGGATCAGTTGTTGATTTCTTGCATATTCACTATTGGCCGATTTTCAATGTTGCCGATTCATGTATTACCGTTGGAGTAGTAATAATAGTGGTACTAATGATTCGGGAAATAGTCCAGGAGAAACTTATTAAGCAATTCGGGTCTAATGATTGATTCTGATAGTGTGGATACAGGAAACACTCAGGTTGTTAAATTTCATGACTCAGATAGAGGAAAAAGGTTGGATGTAGCCTTAACTGAGGGTGCATCAGGTCTTTCGCGTTCCCAAATCCAACGTTTGGTTAGTCAGGGAAACGTAATTGTAGACGGTATCGTATCGTCCAAATCAGGCACTATGATTCGTGGAAGTGAAACAGTCACGATTCGTGTTCCTCCTCCATTGCCAACAACAGTAGTGAGTGCAGAGGCTATCCCACTAGATATTGTCTATGAGGACAATGATTTAATAGTAGTTGACAAACCTTCTGGCATGGTAGTACATCCTGCATCTGGCCACAGAAGTGGCACACTAGTGAACGCTGTTCTAGCACATGATCCAAAGATGACTGGAGTTGGAGGGGAGAGGAGACCGGGTGTTGTACATCGTCTCGACAAAGACACCTCCGGGCTTATCGTTATCGCAAAAAATGATTTTGCACACAGGTTCTTGCAGGCTCAATTCAAAGAACGCACTGTTGAAAAAAGTTATCTAGCACTAGTCTATGGTGTTCCTCCATCGCCAAAGGGTCGTGTGGAAACTGCGATTGGTAGGGACAAAAAATTTCGAAAGCGTATGGCTGTTTATCATGAAAAAAGCAGCAGGGCTCGATTTGCGATCACTAGATATAGTACTTTAGAGTGTTTTCAGGAATTTACTTTGTTGGAAATAAAGCCCATAACTGGTCGTACACACCAAATTCGTGTACACATGTCTTATTTGGGTTGTCCCATTGTGGGAGATTCGCTTTATGGAAGTCGCAGAACAGTCAAAGAATCATACGGATTGGAACGACAATTTCTGCATGCGGCGCGCCTACAGATTGCCATTCCCAATGGTGGTAGTCGGGATTTTACTAGTCCTTTGCCAATAGACCTGGAAACCGTTTTGATACAGTCAAGAAGCATGTAAGTTGGGGAATATAATCTATGGATATCATTGATCTGCGGTCTGATACGGTTACTCAACCCACTCCTGCTATGAGGGAGGCTATGGCTAAAGCCATTGTTGGGGATGACGTATATGGAGAGGATCCTACAGTAAACCGTCTACAGGAAATTGCTAGCGAACTAACTGGAAAGGAAGCTGCGTTATATGTTGTATCTGGAACTATGGGTAATGTGGCAGCAACTCTTGCTCATACTCAAAGAGGTGACGAAATGATTTGTGGGCTTAAATCCCATATATATCGTAACGAGCAAGGAGCTATGGCCGCATTAGCTGGGGTACAGGCTCGACCATTAGAGGAAGAATATGATGGTACATTGGATATTCAGAAAATTGAATCCGCAATCCAGATTAGTGACGATCATCATCCTATTACTCGTGTAGTTGCAATAGAAAACTCACATAATATTTGTGGTGGTGTACCTATTAGTCCAGCGTACATTGAGTCATTAGGCAAACTCACGTTGCAGTACGGGCTCAGATTGCATCTAGATGGTGCGCGCTTGTTTAACGCTGCAGCAGCACTTGGAGTTTCAGCTAAGGATCTAGTAGGACCAGCTGACTCTGTATCTATCTGTCTTTCTAAAGGTTTATGTGCTCCTGTCGGATCAGTTCTTTGTGGTGACGCTGAATTCATACATAGGGCTCGTAGAGCTCGAAAGGTTTTGGGTGGCGGAATGCGTCAGGCAGGAGTATTAGCTGCAGCAGGTATTATAGCGTTGACAGATATGCCAGCACGGTTGGTTGTTGATCATCAGAATGCTACATTGCTAGCGAAATCATTGGCTGCACTACCTGGAATTTCCTTGGAACGAAATTCTGCATCAACAAACATGGTTTACTTTCAGTTGGATGAGGATGTAGCATATTCTGGGCATGAAGTCAGTAGTTCTCTAAAGCAAGAAGGAGTTTTGTTGGATTTGGTCAGCACAAGAGGTTTTAGGGCAGTAACGCACTATGAGATAAATAGTGACATGATAGAACATACAGTTCAGGTGCTCAATCAAGTTATAGCGAGCTAAATGATAAGACACTGGTTGTTCTTGACTTTCGGTTCGAGGCGATGGTATACTGCGTCGCATTCATTGGTCCCGTGGTGTAGCGGTTTAACATGCTGCCCTGTCAAGGCAGAGATCGCGGGTTCGAATCCCGTCGGGACCGCACGTATTTACATGCCTGGGTATTGCCTGAAGCCCGGGCTGTATCGCAAGGTAGAACGCAACTTTCGGCCGATGCCCGCATCAGTTAGCCCCACTCAGCCGATGCAGATTGCAGGGTACGGTCATTTGTAACGCCGAGACAAATTGGGAAACACAGTGGGCTCATGATGGAGAGGTCCTGGTATGTCCAGGGCATGGCATGGAATTTGATATCAAGACAGGCAAGGCGTTTGGGTACGACTTGACCTTGCGTACTTATGATGTTGTGGTAGTTGACGACTGGGTTACAATTGTAGTATAAAGAGTTCAGGCTCTTCCTCGGGCTTGTAGCTACAATATTGCCGAGATAGGCCCTCGGAGGGTTGGAGGCATAGGATAATAATGATTGCCAAAAAGGGCGGAGGACAAACCCGAAGAAAAGAAAATTTCTGGAAGTAACCGCAGTAATAATTAGTCGTAGAGATTTGTTGCATGTCTCGCTCTACAATATTCGACCACCCTAAGAGGAGGGAATCACAATGTCACAGCAAAACATGAAACAACGTAGGGGTGCCATAGCCGGTATACCGGTAGCATACCTTGCAATATGGGGGGCTATCATCGCTGTTGCCGCAATACTGCCGGCAATTCCACTTATTGGAGGTGGGACGTTTGGAGGACAAGAGTTTATCCTGGCGCTGCCTGGCGTACTGTTCGGGCCATTGGGCGGTCTGGTCGCGGCGTCTGTGGGTAGTTTCGTTGCAAGTCTAATCGCTCCAGCCACTGCATATTTCGGCCTGCTCACTTTCTATGTGGCGGCAATTGCGGCTCTGACAGCCGGTTTATTGATGAAGAACACGCGCAGTGCCCGCCTTTGGGTACTTGTACTATACGTCGTGGGCGCGCTCGCGTGGCCACTTGTGCCAGCGTTTTCTAGTATAGGGGCGTATGTTTACGCCAAATTCGCGTACTGGCCAATGCACGCAACTGCGCTTTTGGGTATATGGGCCTCTCCCTGGGCCGTGAAGCAAATACGCACCTTTGATCCCAAGCGTGTTCCTCTAGGCCTAGCTGTCATCTCGTGGACAGCTTACATGGTGAACCACATCTGGCTTAGCCTAGGATATTCCTACCTGTATCCCCAGGGCCCTGAGTCATGGGTTTTTGCGTTCATGTCCGGAGTAGTACCTGTGCAACGGATACTACTGACCGTCGGATCGGTAATTGTTGGGTCGGCAGTCGTCATAGCTCTCCATCGTGCAGGGGTACGCTTTCCAGGCGATTCAGGGTCGGCACTAGCCCAGGAAGACGAGGAAGTAGAAGAGGAAGTAGAATAGGTAACTTAGAGTGCTACGGCTTATGACTAGATCTGTATGGAGCGGGTGGATAACTGCTCACATCTTACCCCTTCCATACAGAAGGTCGTCATGTTGACAAATGCCGTCGAAATCGAAGATCTAACGTTCTGTTATCAGGGTACGCGCCAACCAGCGCTGAGGGCGGTCAATTTGACGATTCCCCGCGGTGAGGTCGCTATGCTTATCGGCCCCACAGGTGCCGGCAAGAGTACCCTGTACATGTGCCTGAACGGCCTGATACCCCACCTGATCCAGGGCCGGGTGTCAGGCCATGTCACCATTGCTGGGATGGATACATCCCAGCATAGCATTGCCAACCTTGCCCAGAAAGTGGGCACTGTTTTTCAAAACCCGGAAGTACAGCTTTTTTCGCTTACAGTGCGTGATGAACTCGCGTTCGGTCCGGAGAACCTGGCCCTAACCAAAGACGATATCTTCATGAGAATCGATCAGGCAGTCAGGGCGATTGGTTTGATGGACCTTCTCGAACGCGAGCCAGCGAAACTCTCCGGGGGCCAACAGCAAACGGTCGCCATCGGCGCCATCTGGGCGATGCTACCGGATGTGTTGATCATGGACGAGCCAACGTCCAACCTCGACCCGGAAAGTAGTCAGCGCGTCCTAAGGCTGATCCGCAAACTCAACCTTGAACACGGCAAGACTATCCTGATCGCTGAACACAAGATTGACGAAGTGGCCTGCTTTGCTGACCATGTTATTGTAATGAACCAAGGCCAAATAGTCCTCGATGGAACACCGTACGAGGTGTTTAGTCAGGTTGACCGGTTGCACGACTGCGGACTCGTGGCACCGGTGGCGACCGAGATTGCCAACCGGTTGCAGGCGAACGGTTGGACGATTGACAGACTGCCGCTTACGGTGGAGGAAGGGATTGATGTGTTCAGCGACTTGCTCGGCACCGCCAGAAACTAGTTCAGGTACTAACTTTCTAATTGAAACCCGTGATCTGTGGCATGTGTACGACGGGGGTGTGAATGCGCTTCAAGGTGCTAACCTGCAGATTCAGCCCGGAGGTTTTGTGGCTATTGTAGGATCAAACGGGTCGGGCAAGACCACTCTGATAAAACACTTCAATGGCTTGCTCAAGCCCACTAGCGGCAGCGTACTCGTAAACGGGATGGACACCTGCAGAACACGAACCTCGCAGCTCGCGCGTGTTATCGGTTTTGTGTTCCAGAACCCGGACCACCAGATATTCGCTTCGACTGTATTGGAGGAAACCATTTTCGGCTTGAAGCAGATGGGAGTTGTGTCTGAAGAGGCGCAGGAGCGAACAACGCGAGCCCTCCAAGCTGTGGGTCTCTATGAGATGCGTAACCGCCACCCCCGGCAGCTAAGTCTTGGCCAACGGCAACGGCTAGCGACGGCCTCAGTCCTTGCGCTGGAAACCCAGGTCCTCGTGCTCGACGAACCGACTACGGGCCAGGACTTCGTGGCGCGGCGCCAGATCATGTCTCTGGCCATGGACCTCAACCGCCAGGGACGTACCATTCTGGTAGTCACCCACGATATGACGCTGGTCGCGGAGTATGCTACGCGCGTCATAGTAATGAAGGCCGGGCAGGTGCTGCTAGACGCAACACCGAAAGAGGTCTTTTCCCGAGACGACATCCTACGCCAAACAGGACTAAAGGTACCCCCCGTAGTTGAACTAGGTAGGGGATTAGGGGCCATTGACCGGGCAGCCACGCCGCTTACCCTAAACGAACTTTACGAGGTAATTGTCTCCAAATTGCCGCCAGGTAAAGCGTCGAGCAAGTCCCTCCGTCATAAACCCTTAGGTACGCGAGGGCAATGAAGCCGCGCGCTAGTTCGCGTTCTCACGCCCAGAGCCGAGAAACAAAGTAATGCCCTTCATAGAGATAGAGTATTTCAAAGCCGACACGCCGATCCATCGGCTACACCCATTCACGAAAATTCTCTTCGAGATTGTGGTGTTTGTCATCGCCGCGGTTTTAAACGCGCCGCTCTACATGCTAGTTGTGATCCTGGCCATCGTCGGCATCATCAGCCTTGCGCATATACCCGCCCGAAAGTTTCGTTATATGTGGATCGTTGCTTACATTGTGTTTTTCCTTATAGTCACTCAAGGGGTTTGGTTCACAAGTTTCGGGGATTTCGGAGACGTCGAAGCCGAGTTTGAATGGCACACTCTCTTTCACCTGTGGCCGGTGTGGGCACCTGGAGGGCCCCGGGTACCCTTCGTTCTCGAA
>DCAJ01000091.1:16965-17671 GCA_002311455.1 Anaerolineales bacterium UBA1136
ACGGATTGGCGCTCGGACTGCGGTTTGTGGCAATCTCCCTGGCTTTCCCGCTTCTGGTCATCGCAACGCATCCCAGCGATCTCGTTACCTCATTAGCCAGGCTGAGGATCGGTTCCTGGAAGATTCCCTATAATCTGATCTTTGTATTTACAACCGCGCTGCGTTATGTTCCGACGATAAGTCGCGAGTTCGATCAGACAATTGACGCCCAGCGCTCTCGCGGCGTGGACTTTGGTGGCTACAACCTCTACAGGAAGGCACGAGCCTCGATGCCACTGTTCATACCTGTTCTGGTCAGCTCTATGTTGCATGCCCAGGATCTGACCTTGGCATTAGAGACGCGCGCCTTTGGAGCACTTCCAACGCGCACGTTCGTGCGCGAAGTAAAGTCGCACCGGTTAGATTGGTTTGTCAGTATAGTCCTGTTACTGCTCGCGNNNNACTTGAAGAAAGACCCGCGTCAAATAGGAGCGGCTCAGATGTCAGTCGGGGCGGTCAGTTTTATTCTGTTACTGCTCGCGGTCACATGTATAGTGGCTGTAACAAAATACGACATCGGTCTCTTACCCTACACACCACAACGGGGCGTGTGAAGCATTGACGCTTTACCAAAAACACCTGATCCCTATCTGGTTCCGGCCTGACGAGGTGCCTTTTTTCTTTCGAACGAAAGATATCTGGGTCGCGCTGAGTTCCAGAAGGCAAT
>DCAJ01000091.1:17917-18080 GCA_002311455.1 Anaerolineales bacterium UBA1136
CTAGATTACAGTTACACGCTCTTCTGCAGTATGCTTGTGCCCCAAGCGGGTCCGTTGTTGCTCAGTCTCGTCAGTCACATGGCGGAGCATGCTAGGGGGTAAGGACTTCCATCCCGCAGAATCGCAGGGCTTTGCCGGATAAATCAGTGAAAACATGTTGTAA
>DCAJ01000081.1:0-1353 GCA_002311455.1 Anaerolineales bacterium UBA1136
CTACTATCAGCCAGAAGCTTACGTACCACGGCATGACCTGTACATTGAAAAAGAAACCAGTATCAATGAACAAATTGAGCAAATGCGTTTATCAGCCACCACCTCTTTGATGAGTAGATCAGATGTTATTATTGTCGGTTCTGTATCTAGTATATACGGCCTAGGATCACCAATATCATATGGTAAAGTCGCTATTGAAATTGAGTTAAACACGACAATAAGGCGCAACAATCTTTTACGGAGATTAGTGGAAATCCAGTACAGCCGCAATGATACAACACTCAAACCCGGTACTTTTGCCGTAAGAGGAGACACTATAGAAGTGCTACCACCATATGCTGAAAACTCCTATCGCATAGATCTATTTGGCGATGAAGTAGAAGGTATATTAGAAGTCAATACAATCACAGGTGAAATTCTTGCCACTCATAATTCTATAAAAATATTCCCAGCTAGACACTTTATAGCTGATGAAGACAAACTTAACATTGCCTTGCAAGATATTGAGAATGAGCTTCAGGACCGCATATCCTATTTTAATACACACGACAAGCATCTAGAAGCGCAACGTATCGAACAACGCACACAATACGACCTTGAAATGCTTAGAGAGGTAGGAAGTTGCTCAGGCATAGAAAATTATTCGAGACCATTGGACCAAAGACCACCAGGGTCGCCTCCATGGACTCTTATAGACTATTTTCCCGCAGATTTCCTGCTAGTAATTGATGAAAGTCATATGACCATACCTCAGATACGAGGAATGTATGCCGGAGATTTATCTAGGAAGACTGTACTTGTAGATTATGGATTTAGATTACCATCAGCACTAGATAACCGGCCATTGAACTTTGATGAGTTTCAAGAGCGAGTTAGCCAAACAATATACACTTCTGCGACACCCGGTCCGTATGAGCTAGAACAATCCTCAACTTTAGTTCAGCAAATCATACGCCCAACCGGATTACTTGACCCCAAGGTAGAAGTGCGACCAGTTGAAGGACAAATTGATGACCTAATAGAAGAAATTCGCAAGTGCACAAATAATGGCGAACGAGCTCTAGTTACCACTCTTACCAAACGCATGGCAGAAGACCTGTCCACATATTTGTCTGAATTAGACATCAAAGTACATTACCTGCATTCAGAAATAAATACACTAGAAAGAGTAGAAATACTACGCGAACTACGGCTTGGTGTATACGACGTCATAGTTGGAATAAATCTAATAAGAGAGGGTTTAGATCTACCAGAAGTCTCGTTGGTATCAATCCTCGATGCAGACAAACCGGGCTTCCTTAGGTCAGCCACGGCCCTAATTCAAACTATAGGAAGGGCTGCCCGCCACTCTAA
>DCAJ01000081.1:1384-2941 GCA_002311455.1 Anaerolineales bacterium UBA1136
CTCCCCGCCACTCTAAAGGCAGAGTAATTATGTACGCTACAAAACAGACCGACGCGATGCAACAGGCAATTGATGAGACCAATCGTAGACGGACCATACAGTCAGAATACAACAAACAACATAGTATAAAACCTACTAGCATCGTCAAGTCCATACGAGATATAACAGACCAGCTAACCACTGAGGCAACGGTCGACTCTACTGAGGCACCTGAAACAATACTGGATATGACATCAGACGAAATACTACATGTAATATCCAAAACGGAGACAAACATGTACAAGGCAGCAGAGAATATGGAATTCGAGAAAGCCGTACTGCTACGAGACACCGTATATGACTTGCGCAAAATGCTCGCCGACAAAATATCATCCAATCCAGAAATAGATTTGTCCCAAGTACTAGCAGGCCAAATCACCAATAAAAAACATATTCAGTGACAGTCAATCAAACACAAATCTCGTGACGTACTACATATTACTTTAACGTGTCTGTAAATATAATGGACACCTTGGTACAGACAATAACACATCAAGCGATACAAGACTACAAATCACTATACAACAAAATAGGATCCAATAGCAATTGGCATATTATTTCGTGGGAGAGGTAAAATAGAATTATGTTAATGACACGAGTAGAATTAGAATCAAACGAGGACAATTCTATAGCACCTTATGGATTCCAGAGCTCTAAATCAAGGGGTAGAGAATACAACGAAGAAAAAGCCCTCTACCGGACTGAATATCAACGTGACCGCGACAGAATAATACATACAACTGCGTTCCGCCGCTTAGAGCATAAAACACAAGTATTTGAGGATAATGAAGGAGACTATTACAGGACAAGACTCACACATTCCCTTGAGGTAGCACAAGTAGGCAGAACTATTGCTAGAGCATTAGCTGCTAACGAAGACTTAGTAGAAACTATTTGCTTAGCTCATGATCTTGGTCATCCACCGTTTGGACATACTGGTGAAAGGGTGCTAAACAGTTTGCTAATAAAACATGGAGGTTTCGATCACAACAAGCAATCCATACGCATAGTGACTGATATTGAATGCCGCTACCCACATTTTAAAGGGCTAAATCTTACTTGGGAGGTTCGAGAAGGCATAGTAAAACACGAAACCGAATACGATGTTGCGGATGCATACCAATACAACCCAGATTTGCGAGGTCATTTAGAAGCACAAATAGCAAATGCTGCGGACGAGATTGCATACAATACACATGACTTAGATGATGGACTAAGATCTGGTATTCTCAATCCTTCCATACTGGAACAACTTAAACTTTGGAACATTGCAAGAGATAGTATAAACTGGGATGGCATACAGCTATCCGAATTAATTAGACATAGAATGATTCGCCGTATGATAGGCCTCCAGATACACGATTTAATAGAGACTACTAACGGAAATATACAGAAGGCAAATCCTACAGATCCCCTTCACATTCAACAGTTAGAATACAATGTAGCAAAATGGTCAGCTCAGTACGCTAAGTTCAATCCAGAAATCAATATGTTCTTGCGCAACAATCTGTTTTCACA
>DCAJ01000081.1:2959-5122 GCA_002311455.1 Anaerolineales bacterium UBA1136
AATACAATACTAGGAGACCTTTACCACCACTTTGTAAATAATCCCAATAGTCTCCCATTAAGCATACAACGAACCGTCAATACACAAGGTGTAGAGCGAGCGGTGTGTGATTACATAGCAGGAATGACCGATAGATTCGCCATAACTGAACATATGAAACTAAACTCTAAATCAACTTATGCCACCTGACACTTTGCAGCTCTAGATACGTTATATTAACCGTAAATTTCTTATATTTCCAAAGATCATGTTAAAGGAGCTTCAATGACCAAAAACAAAACTTATCTTACCGATGCTGGTATAAAAAAAATAACCGAGGAGCTTACCGAACTAACCACAAAACAGCGGCCGGACCTAGCAAAGCGCTTGCGAAACGCTATAAAAATGGGGGACCTTAGCGAAAATGCAGATTATATTGCTGCGAAAGAGGATCAAGCCTTTATTGAAGGTCGTATACTAGAAATACAAGAAATGTTACGAAGTTTAGTTCTAATATCAGACCAAATCAACAAACAAGAAGTAGCAATTGGATCTACAGTTATAATTTCTGAAGATGATGGTATAGACGAGCAATATACTTTGGTGGGTCCGGCAGAGGCCGACCCAGCTCTGGGAAGAATATCCCATGAATCGCCAATTGGCCAGGCAATTATCGGAAAATCTGCTGGTGACTCAGTTCAAGTCGAGACACCAGGTGGAAATATTACTTTTAATATAATTAGAATAGAGTAAGGTGAAGTAACAGGTCAAACCTTACGCCACGCTGACAGCTCTAACGTTAACTGATTGAAAAAAGAATTTTGTGGTAAAGCTCCTCCACCATATTGCATATCAACTATACGAGCATTCACGTATAAGGATGCAGTTTCTAACACAATCCCTTTTCCTGAATCGGCCAACACTGGATCCCCTTTAGGTGCCAGACTTGCACGCTTGCTTTCATCGCCAAAGGTATCTTCGCTCATTAACACCTTTGTAACTGTCCTAACATCATTCTTGTCAAAAATCCAAATCTCAAATGCACATACTTTCTTTGGCTCGCCTACTCCAATTATGTCACTGATACCCATACCACACTCACCCAGGAAGTCACCATTAGCATCATCGATACCAAATGAGTCATCATACATGTCATCACCTAGCAAGAAAGTAGTCATAAATCGCGCCAAAGGAGCACCCCGTTCTGCATCCTCAGTATCAGTGACAGATTGAGCTATCGGACTGGATTCATTTTCATCATCAGTTGCAGGACCGTTATCGATACCCTGCGGTAATATCTCGAATTCCCTTTTAGGTCGCAAACTGACATTCTTTACAACATAGTAACCTACTCCGCTCATTACTGCTGCCACTATAAATCCACCAAGCACAGCTACAAATACCGATCGGCTAAATAAACCAGATTCTGTGTCTTCAATATCAATTTCTTCAGAACTTGTGCTTTCCACTCCTGAACTAGGCTCAGATCCCACTACTTTACTCTCTTCTGCTCCATCTAGCACCGCCTGAAGTTGGGCTATACGCAATTGTTCAGCACCGGCAGCATTTCTACGGGCGTATTCAACATATCCAAACGATTGTTCACCCAACCAATCTACTCTCGTATTTGCCGTATCAATATCTGTGGTCAATACATATGAATCGGCACTCATTTGAACCCACTCAGATATAAAATGAGGATGCAAGCTTTCTGGGTCTGCATCTTCCCACTCAACTGGGAAAAGCCACCATCCAATCACCAACCACCCAGCCAAAATTCCGAATAGAAATACAACCCCCATCGTAATTTGCAAATTACTGTCAGCAAATTTGACCAACCGTTGAACAAATGTATTATTACGAATACTATTTATCATAAGTAGAAGACAATCTGTACGCCTTCAATACTAGCAATCTAATTTTATAAATTCACTTTCAGTTAATCCGCTGCAACTTCAATGCCATGACTTCTATCATTAATCGCTACCAAATACAGCATCTAGGACCGCCGGATCAGCAGATCCTATAACATTGGCATCATCTGAATTGGCATTACTGGTATTTATGTCTTCCCTACTCCACTCTTTTTCACATTTGCCGCATCTAACCGCAGCTTTACCTTTCTCAAACAAAATACCTCCACACTCAGGACATATTTCTATCAATGGCCGCACCCAAGACGTC
>DCAJ01000081.1:5244-11618 GCA_002311455.1 Anaerolineales bacterium UBA1136
ACATTCCGGAAAACCAGAGCAACCGATAAACTTGCCAAATCTGCCATTGCGAATCAACAATTCCGCATCACACTTAGGACAATCTCTTCCAGCTGACTCTGGACTTTTGTCAATTGTTGGCATATCCTGATGAGCACGCTCAAGGTCCTTTTTAAAAGCCAGCCAGAACTCATTTAAGACTGGTACCCTGTCTTTCTTTCCCTGCGCAATAAAATCAAGATCGTCCTCCATAGCGGCAGTAAATCCAACGTCAAGTACATCAGAGAAAAATTCAACTAAGAGATCATTCACAGTTATTCCTATATCAGTAGGGCTAAGACGATGCTTATCCTTAATGACATAACCTCGCCTTACTATCGTTCTTAGAGTTGGAGCGTATGTTGAAGGCCTACCAATGCCATGTTCTTCCAGTGCCTTGACTAGGGTACCCTCAGTAAATAACGGCGGCGGCTTAGTAAATTTTTGCTCAGGAATTAGATTATGGAGAAACAATTTTTCTCTGTCTTCTAACTCAGGTATTTCTTGAGCTGCGGTTTCGGACTCATTATTTTCATCAGTAGCAGGTTCATATATTCTCAAGAATCCATCGAATCTGACTTTATCACCAGTCGCACGAAAGTCATATGTAGATTTTTCTCCAGCAGCTAGAATATCGACACGCAATGTATCAAAAATTGCTGGCGACATCTGACTACTCAAGAATCTGATCCATATCAATCTATATAATTTATATTGGTCAGTAGAAAGATTATCTTTTATGGACTCTGGAGTACGTAATATAGAGGTAGGCCGTATTGCCTCATGCGCCTCCTGAGAAGACTTTCCTTTACCATATCTTGGCGGACTATCGGGTAAGTATTCTTGACCATACTTTTCACTGACATATTCCCGAGCCTGCTGCTGAGATTGCGGAGACACCTGAACACTATCGGTCCTCATATATGTAATAAGACCACCCTCATCCATACCCTTTATACCATCACCTTGATACAACTGCTGGGCAATTGCCATAGTTTTTCCTACCGGAAAACTAAGCTTTCTTGAAGCTTCCTGTTGCATTGTGCTAGTCCGAAATGATGCATAGGGCTTACGACGACGCTCTCCTCTCTGAACAGAGTGAACATTCCATTTAGCTATTTCTAAATCACTTAATATAGGCTTAACTTCGGACTCATTGGACAGATTGAGCTCTTTGTCAATCCCTATCAAACTACCATGAATTTTACGCAACCCGGCTTCAAAGTACTTACTGTCAGTTCTGTCCTCCTTCTTTAACAATTGTGCCTTAATGCCCCAGTGCTCCTTAGCCACGTGGACATCAATTTCTCGCTGTCGCTCCACTATAAGACGTACAGCCACTGATTGCACCCTACCCGCACTTAATCTTCCAGCAACTTTCTTCCACAAAAGCTCAGATAGCGGAAATCCTACTAGCCTATCTAATATTCTACGAGTGTTCGCAGCCTCCACCAACTTCATATTTATGCTTCTCGGCTGTTCGAACGCCTTTTTTATAGCGTCCCTCGTAATTTCGTGAAATGTGACGCGACGAAGCCTGTCCGCCTCAACGTCCAGTACCTGAGCTAGATGCCAAGCAATAGCTTCCCCTTCCCTATCTAGATCTGTGGCAAGGTAAACTTCTGCTGCTCGCGATACATCTTTTTTTAGTTCCTTAACTATCGGTCTCTTATCATTAGGTACTCTAAACTCTGGCTCAAAATAATTATCCGGATCAACCGCCATACGGGACTTAAGGAGGTCGCGTACGTGACCTAAAGAGAATCTAACTTTATATCCTTTACCAAGAAATCGCCCTATACTGCGAGCCTTGGCAGGAGACTCCACTATTACAACTTTACCCTTCTTTTTATGAGACGTAGACTTTTTTCTGTTTTTGGATGAAGTAGGTTTTGGTGCAATTAATCCTTCATGAGCAGGCGTTTTTCCCATACGGAAAAGTCCTTTACCANNCGGAATAGTCCTGTACCACATTCGCCACACATTCCTTTCGTACCTGGTTGCGCCTTCTTAGTAAATGTCGCAACAGGATTTTGAACTGTTCGCTTCATACGACATTTAACGCAATAAGCTTCCATAGAAATATACTCAGATTACCTATAACAGCGACAATTTCTTGCTCTCGTTCAGAGATTCAACTACGCGCTTAACATCTTCTGATCTTTCAGCAGCACAAATCAATAGCACATCTGGAGTGTCAACAATGATCAAGTTTTCAATCCCAATAGTAGCAACCAGCTTTTTGGAATGCACTAAAGTATTGGAAGTTTCGATAGCATAATGTTCTCCACTCAAAACCACATTTCCAAAACGATCTGATTCGGTAGAATTCAATACTGACAACCAACTACCAACATCACTCCAACCAACATTGATTGGGATCACACACACATCGTTAGCATTTTCCATAATAGCATAATCGATACTATCTTTTGGTATTGTAGACCAAACTCTAGCAAGTACGTCGTCCTGAGATGCAGTACCTATTGATACAATTAGTTCCCGCAGAACAGCTGAAGTTTGTGGTAGTTGCCTTTGGAATTCTGATTGTACCATTTTTGTGCTCCAGAGAAACATACCAGAATTCCAGTAATGCTCTCCATCACTCACCATATTTGTAGCTGCAGTTTCATTAGGTTTCTCCTTAAACCGTTTGACTTCATAAACTGCAAATGCAGTATTGTTAGCTCTAGCATTGCCCCTCTGTATATATCCATAACCCGTAGATGCAAAAGTTGGTTCAACACCCAAAGTGACTATTGTACCTGTTTGAGAGATTTCACTAGCTGCTCTCAAAACATTCTGGAACCCAGTAACATCAGCTATCAAATGGTCTGCAGTAAGACAAGCTATAACTGCCTCTCCACCCGCTAGGTGCTCAGCATATAAAGCACCTAGACCAATTACCGGGGCAGTACCACGACCTTCTGGCTCTACCAAAAAGTTCGCGGCTGGAATACTTGGTGTCTGATCCATTAATTTTGACACCATGTTACCTGCCGTAATAACAATAATATGTTCAGGAGACAATATAGGTCCGAGTCGATCAATCGCAAGTTGATAAAGACTCCGTTCCCCGGATAGCTGCAACAACTGTTTTGGATGTTGTCTTCGCGACAATGGCCAAAGTCGAGTACCTGAACCACCTGCCATGACAACTGCGTAAAAGGGGAGCCCCATTACATTTGCCCTCTATAAGCAAGAAGGTTTTTCATCAAAAGCTGCGAATCCTAAAGAACTCATATAGTTGCTTACCGTAAATCAAAGTATTGTCCCAAAAATGCCTTTCTGTTCCTGTAGAAATCAGCCGAAAAGGATATCATAATGAATCAGCGCATGTCAAATGTTTGACAAGACCCGTATTATCCTTTGCGCATTCCAAGCATCAATCGTACAACCATCTCTCTTTTTGACAAGTCGACATGTTTGATCACCGACTTAATTGCGGGCAAAAGTATTTCATCATCGCCTCCAGTAATAGAATAGACATCATTTGCTCCAGTAGGTAATACTTCTGCCAAATCACCAATATGTTCTCCTTGTTCAGTAACTACCTTAAGGCCAATGAGGTCATGTACAAAATATTCGTTTGGTCTTAGTGGCTCCATCTGGTCACCACTGATATAAACCTTGCTTTCACGCAAAGCATCCGCATTATTTCTATCATCACAACCGACCAATTTTATTAGAAGACCATTACGGTGAGTACGAAATGAATCTAGGTCATACGATATCTGATCCACACCTACAAACACTTTTCTTGTTTCCTCAGTAAAAAGCGAGTCAGATTCATTGCTGATCTTGACCCATACCTCACCCTTTACACCATGAGGACGAGTTATAACACCAATCAAAAATAAATTAGGCCCAGAAGCGTCTTTCACCTCTGGGCCTAATTTATTGACCATCAGTATCCCAATCAGAAAACGATATCACTCGATATCCAAGTCCACTCTCACACCGCGAGCCGAACCTAAAACGCGTAATAATGACCTTATCGAATTGACCGTCCGTCCTCTACGGCCTATTATTCTTCCCATATCCTCTTGTGCCACATTAACACGCACTGCAACTGTAGCGCCTACCTCATTAACATCTACTGTTACATGCTCCTGATCCGAGACTAGTGACCTAACAATATATTCCACAAACTCTTTCATCAATCCATATCCTAACAACAAGGCTTACCACTAAGCTAACCTTAGACTATTTTTGTCGATTATCTTCATCCAACTCATCGGAACCAGTATCGCTATCACTTTCATCACCTTCGTTTTCAGATGTCTCTTCATTATCAGACTCTGTTTCTTGTGATTCCTTACTGCTATCCACTGCGTCTTCTACCTTACTATCAAGTTCTACATCCTCCTGTTGAGAATTATCCGAACTTACTTCAGCCTGTTGCGCATTATCATCACTGACATCGGCAGTGTCCTCAACCTCCTCCTCCACAATCACATCTTCGTCCAATTTTTCAACACTCTTTGACTTCTTATTGGACACTGATTTTTCAGGAGCAGCATACCTGGTTTTAGTTGGATTAGGCCTAGCTTCGGCAGCCTCTATGGATTCGGTGATCAACTTCTCAATGTCATCACCTTTCTTCATCCTTGCAAATCTATCAAGTGTTCCAGTCCAACCAAAAATACGATTTACTGCATCCGAAGGCTGTGCTCCATTACCTAACCAATAATAAGCGCGCTCCTCATCGACTTTAGCAACTGATGGTTCTGTACGTGGATTGTAGTGACCTATGATTTCTACAAACCTGCCATCACGGGCAGCTCTCTGGTCGGTAACTACAATTCTATATGTCGGCTGCTTCCTGCCACCCTGGCGACGCAATCTAATCCTTAACATCTTTTTTGTATCTCCTAATCACATTAGCGGCGAAAATTGTAACCCTGCGCACTTCTTTAGTCAAGTTGTACACACTTAACATTATACAGGTACTGGTAAAATATGAGGTAATTTGAAAATGTGTCATAATCAAAACCATGTCCCTTAATCTAAGTCTTGGATATCATCGCCGACGTAAAGCGGGAAGGTTAGCAACGCGCATTTCACTATTATCAATATTAGCAGCCAGTATTCTGACAGTATACCAATATATACTTTTCACCAATTCTTATTACATACTACCCAGGGGTGTGTTCCTGGCCGACGTCCCAGTGGAAAATTTGCACCGAGATAGAGCGCTAGAAAAATTATACAGTGTTTATAGCGCTCCTGTAACATTACACTATGAGAACACGAGGTTAGTGCTAGACCCCCACCAAGTTGAATTCAAAGTAAACGGTGAAGAAATGCTCAAAGACCTGGACTTACCACAACAAGATCTTCGTTTTTGGACAAATTTACTAGGTAAACTACAGGACCCATCTCCCCAAAATGTTCCACTACAGGTTGCGTATTCCGAACCGAAGTTACGTGAATTCCTACAGGATATTGCGCTACGTTACGATACTCCTGTTTTCGCTCCCATGACTGACCATGAGCAATTAGTAACCATTACTAGTCCGCCTGGAACATCACTACAAATAGAAGACTCTATTGACGTAATTTTTGCAGCTTTACGCAAATCATCAAATAGAGATGTAAACCTAATAATCGAGAGCGAACCATCAATATCTCCTACCTTTGACATGCTAGAAACACAGTTGCGCAACTACCTTAATGTCAACAATTTTACTGGTCTGCTGAGTATTTTTGTTGCTGATCTAAATACAAATACTATCCTGCACCGCAACTGGATGCAAGGAAATTATCTAACAACTGATCCTGATATAGCTTTTTCAGGAATGAGCATTATAAAGATTACTTTTTTGGTAGAGTTTTATAGACAAATCACTGAAGGAGCATTACCTTACGAAATTGATTTAGTCGAAAAATCTATTACAGAGAGCTCCAATTGGAGTAGCAATAAGCTAATAGAATGGATAGGTGATCTGGACCCAAACGTTGGGCTAAAACGCCTCAATGAAACTTACAGTATGCTGGGTCTAACTAGCACCTTCATTGGAGGACTCTATGATAGCAACGAAATCCCAGGTTTTAGAAATACTCCAGCAAATTCTAGAAATGATGTCAATACCGAACCTGACCCATATATGCAAACCACAGCATCAGACATTGGATTGTTGCTCAAAGGAATCTATGAATGCTCTAGATATAACACCGGTTTACTTATAGACGCGTTTGGAGATCAAATAACTAAGTCAGAATGTTTAGACATGCTCGAATGGCTTTCAAAAAATAGAATAGGGGTATTACTTGAGGCTGGTGTTCCTGAGGGGACAAAAATAGCTCACAAACATGGGTGGGCCGAAGGAGAACCAATCGGTGATGCAGGCATT
>DCAJ01000081.1:11660-14566 GCA_002311455.1 Anaerolineales bacterium UBA1136
GTGATGCAGGCATTGTCTTTACTCCGTCAGGCGATTACGTCATCGTATACTATATCTGGGTTCCAGAATACACCTATTGGGATGACAATGCACGAATACTTGCGGACATAAATAAAGGGGTATATCACTACTTTAATCCACTGATACAGTCACCTTAATATATTTGCTATTAACCTGGCCGAGCTTCATCACTAATTTCTCTAAACAACGGATTATTCTGGTCTCTTACAGACACTCGTGGATTTTCCGCATTCCAAGATACACCAAGTTCAGGGTCATCCCAAGCAACACCATACTCATCTCTGCCATCGTAATAGTTGCTTACTATGTAGTTTACCGTAGCTTCAGTCAATGTAAGAAAACCATGGGCTACACCCGGTGGTATTAACAGACCTCTCATGCTATCACCATCCATCTCTACTATTTCTACAGCCCGAAATGTGGGTTTAGTTGCACGCAAATCGCAGAGCGCTACCCTAATATGCCCTCTAGGAGTTAACCAGTAATCATATTGGTGATGATGATAGTGCAATCCTCTAAGTACATTGGCGTCAGAATCAGAACGATTAGCCTGAATGTTACTCCAATCAACTTGAGGAAACCATTCCGCTCTAAAAGTTTCTCTAAATACACCACGTTTGTCTCCATAAGGAGCAAACCGAACATATTGCACACCTTCAATCATTTTGCTATCAGTTACTAAATTGCCCATATCACCAACCAGTATCCAACCAAACTAATACATCGTATAATTCCTAAGCATTACACTCACTTAGTTATATGCGCTCGGTGAGATTTGAACTCACACGACCTTAACGGTCACCAGGCCCTCAACCTGACGCGTCTGCCAATTCCGCCACGAGCGCTAACTTAGGCGATTATAGCATTGCACTATTTAGTGTCAACGCTATATATTTTTAGCGCATCGAAAAATTGTAATTGGTGTTTATAACAAATAGAAAATGTTATATTCTCAAATCGGGTACGCACAATGATGGATAGACCACCACGTATTGCCTTAGACGGAATGGGCAGCGACGACTATCCATTTCCAGAATTAAATGGTGCCCTAATTGCGGTGAAGGAATTTGGATACGAGATACTAATTACAGGTGACGAAGCACTTTTACTACCAGCATTGCAACAGATCGATACAGTTCCAAGTACTAAATTAAGCATAGTTCATGCATCAGAAAAAATAGAAACGGATGAATCTCCAGCATTCTCATCCCGTAGCAACCCAAATAGCTCAATTGCTGTCGGAATGCGATTACTAAAAACCGGAGAGGCTGACGCTTTTGTATCTGCTGGCAACACTGGTGCTATTTTGGCAAACGGGTTGATCACTCTTAGACGTATGCCATATACCCGTAGACCAGCAATAGCAGCTCTCATCCCTATTCCAAAAGGATACTTTGTGTTATTGGATGTAGGAGCAAACAGTGACTGTAAGGCAGATTTTCTGCATCAGTTTGCCATAATGGGTAATCTGTACGCAAAGAGAGTGTTAGGAATACCACACCCGAAAGTGGGGCTATTATCTAATGGTGAAGAGAAGACCAAAGGAAATGCGCTCACTAGGGAAGCTCACATACTCATACAAGGTGACAAAAACATCAACTTCATAGGTAATGTTGAAGGAAAAGAAATGTTCACTGGGTTAGCAGATGTAGTCATAACAGATGGATTTACTGGCAATGTATCACTAAAAGTAACTGAAGCCGTTGCAAAGATGGTTACCATGCTAGTAAAAGATGCCATAAAATCTAACATCGTTGCTATGCTAGGGGGAATCCTAGTACGTAAGGCCATCCAAAACACTGTCCGCGCTCTAGACCCAAACGAGCATGGAGGAGCTCCACTACTAGGACTTAATGGAATAGTTGTAGTAGGGCATGGTCGCTCTAACAGCCGCGCTATCCGAAGCGCAATAAAGGTTGCAGGTAAAGCCACTAAACAAAACCTGCTACACGAGTTACAGGTAGAGCTCGAGAAACAGGCAAAGAAATACACAGATACATAAAGGTTTATTTGCATTTGTTTGTTTTAGTATGTAGGTCTGCAAACTATATAGCATGTATAATGGCCATGGACAATAAGGTAGTTGTCCTACCAAAAAAAACCAGTTAATTAATTATGAAAACATAAGGTAATATGCAAATATTCACTAATGAAACACTAATTAAAAGGTACGCGTTGATATCCAAAGTTTTATCAACCACAGGGATAGTGGTGCTCCTTTCTGGACTAGCAGCATCCTTCCTACGTCCAGAATGGTATCAATTGCCATTCTATACACTTATTGCAGGATTCATGCTATCTAATGTTGGAATGTTCCTCGCCAACAGATATGTGCGTGAACCACGTCCAGACCTAGTATTGCGTAATTCAATGAAAGGACTGGATGATAGATACCTTATGTACCAATACCACCTGCCAGCACAGCACACTATAGTCACCCCGTCTGGAGTATATGCTGTAACACCAAAGTTCCAGAGAGGCACGATTGAATGGGATAAAAACCGTAGACGCTTCCGACACCGAGGCGTAAGCATGTACAGAAAAATATTTGGTCAGGAATCTTTGGGTCAACCTGTTATTGAAGCCCAGGCAGAGGCACAACGTTTGTCAAAGTTTCTGAACAAAAAATTCGGTGACGATGCTCCTATCGTTCATCCGATTATAGTGTTCACAAATCCAAAAATTGCTTTTGAGAACATCAAAGAGACACCAATACCGGTACTCAAAGCAAAGCGCCTCAATGCTTACCTTCGCAAACAACCGCATCGACCAACCTTGAGTGAACAACAGATAAAAGATTTGGCAACCAATTAAACCACTGAATAACCAAATAGCTATGGTACAATCTCGCGCAGCTAATTTTGCCCCCATCGTCTAGTGGACTA
>DCAJ01000007.1:0-316 GCA_002311455.1 Anaerolineales bacterium UBA1136
CAACTTCGGATCTGGTTCCAGTCAAGCTATGCACTGCCCCAACAACCTCATTAACCATTTCCTGAAATTCTAAACCTACACCTGAACCAAATATATATGCTTTTCCATTTGTGTTTGAGGAAATTCCAGCCAATAACAGGGCATCAACGCAATTCTGTATGTATGAGTAATCACGTATAAAGTCACCTGGTTCATAAATGGTCAATTTCTTACCTGTCATAGCCCTCCACAACATGAAATTTAGTATACCTCTTTTGGGATTGTTAATTTGCTGACGGTCGCCAAACACATTGGCTAGGCGTAGCATTGTTGTCTT
>DCAJ01000007.1:421-5144 GCA_002311455.1 Anaerolineales bacterium UBA1136
AGTTTGTGAGTATCGTACAAAGTAAGTGGCCAATCAGGCTGTTCTTCATCTACAGGCAAATTGCTGGCACGACCTAGTTGCGTTACTGTGCCTGGCATAACTACATTAGCATCTGGACACAGTTCCCGACACCCTTCAAGCAGCTCCAATGTTACGCCACAGTTTGCTTCTAGGTCTTCCATGGGTGTTAGCATAGATTGCACATGACTTGTCTGGGCGGCCATATGGAAAATATAATCCTGACCTACCAATATAGAACGCAGACCGTCCCTTGCTGTATCGGCGGAACTTAAATTCACTGTTTGGACTGTAATCCTATCTAAGACAGGAGCAACATTTTTTTGCTTAGTCAATGAGCGCGTAATTATAGTAACATGACAGCCTAACTCGACACAGCGTATAGCCAAGTTACTACCTATAAAACCCAAACCTCCAGTAATCAGGACTTTCCGACCAGCAATTGCTGAAAAATCCAACTAGTGCCTCCACAATCTATTGGCATTAAATGATGCACGCTTCAGGGATATGTGTGATAAACCTTCCACCCTTACTATGGAATTCCTTCTCCTTCTCAGAAATTTCTTTCATGTGATTCCATGCTAGAACAAACGCATAATCTGGATAGTCAGCAGCAAAGGCATCAATCGAAACTATAGGTATATGAGTACCGGGAGTAAATAACCCTTGTTTCGAGGGCGTGTTATCACATACATATTCCAACATATCGGCACCTACCCCACAATAATTGAGTATCACTGTGCCTTTTGAAGACGCTGCATAACCAACAATTCGTTTGCCTTCATTTTGAAGATTGCCAAGCAAATCAACTAAGGAAGAACGAGATTTTTTCACACTATCTGCAAAAGCAACGTAACTTTCCAGATTAGACAGACCGTAATCACTTTCTGTTTGAAGTTGATTGACAACCGAAGCTTCAACTGAGCGGCTAGATTCAGATTTACAACCATAAATCCGCATAGACCCGCCATGAACTGGAATCTGCTCTATCCTAAATAGTCGGAGTCCATGCCTTTCAAACAAATTTGACAAAGATGTAATACTAAAATAATAGAAGTGCTCATCATAGATCTGATCATATGCAAGCTTCGACATAATATCTAGCAAATAGGGATCTTCAAAAATGAAGACACCTTGATCTTCTAGTACAATATTTAATGCGCGCGCCAATTCGTTTAAATCTGGTATATGACATAAAACGTTGGCTCCCACAACCAATTGAGCAGGACTATATTCGGCAAATAATTTGCCTGCAAGATCTTCATTGAAAAACTCTGATATAACATCTAGACCCTTGCTGCGTGCAACTGCAGCCACATTAGTAGAAGGCTCTATACCAATTGTATTAGACGAATAGCCAGATATCTTTTCCAGTAAGATGCCATCGTTAGAACCTATTTCTATAACTGATAGAGTCTCATCGTAGAAAATTTTATTTGATATTGTGTTGGCTAAATCAGCGAAATGCTGGTCCATCACATGGGAAATTGATGAAAAGTATGCATAATTGTCATGAAACAACATATTTGGATCTACAGTGTCAATTAATTGCGCCATAAAACAAGATTCGCAAAAGCCTGCTTTTAAATTAAAGGTATATTCTGGCTCTGACAACTGCTCAGCTGATAGAAAAGCATTGGCAATAGGCATTCTTCCAAGATCAAGAAAGGGGCGTAAGGTTGATCCATCACAAAGCCTACATNNAGAATTATAACGTAATGCTTAAAGTACTATCTTTGTCAATTCCTTGTACTCGACTAACAAAGATTACAGCGTAAAACAAAGGTTTAGACAACTATTTGTCTTACAAATATGGACAATTGATAATATTGTCTGCCACCCTATCAACTTCAGTGGACGATAATTCCGGATACATTGGTAAACTTAGAATGCTGTTAGCCACTGCCTCAGTATGAATCAAATCCCCGGCAGCTCCAACACGCCCACAATACGCAGGTTGCTTATGTATAGGCACTGGATAGTGTATACCAGTGTCTATGCCACGACTTAACAAATATTTACGTAACTCATCACGTTTTGCTGTCCGGATCACATATTGGTGATAAACGTGTTGAACACCTGATTGAACGTATGGAATTTCCACGGATGATGTATAGAACATCTTACGGTACCTATCAGCATGAGATCTTCGCTGTTTATTTTCAGCATCAAGACTAGTCAATTTAACCCTGAGAATTGCAGCCTGTAAGGGGTCCATCCGACTATTTATACCCGGAATATCACTTACATATCTTTCAGTCCAGCCATACTCTCGTAAGCTACGAACTTTTTTCATCAGGTCTATATCATTAGTAACAACAGCTCCAGCATCACCTAAAGCACCAAGATTCTTGGTCGGATAGAAACTAAAAGCACTCATATGACCCCAGGTACCCACTCTACGAGTATCTATAGATGCGCCATGAGCCTGAGCACAATCTTCTATAACGAACAATTCATGATTGTCGGCAATCTGCCTTATAGATGCCATATCTGCAGGATGACCATAAATATGTACCGGAACTATAGCAATAGCACGACCACTATAAGATTCAGAAACTGCGGTCTCTAGGCATTTGACATCCATATTGTAAGTATCTGGATCAATGTCAATCAAAATTGCTTCAGCACCTGTACGCTCAATAGCAGCCACCGTAGCTACAGCTGTGTGACTAACTGTAAACACAATTGTGTCAAGACCAACACCACAAGCTCTCAATGCCAATTCAAGTGCATCTGTACCAGAAGCAACTCCAGCTGCATAATTAACACCCACATATTCTGCAAATTCTTTTTCAAATGATGATACTTCTTCCCCCATAATGTATCTACCACTATCAAGCACGCGAGTTATGGCAACATCTATGTCATCCTTATGAGCACAATAATTAGCATAGGGATCAGTTTGGGGTATACCGACCATTCAGTTCAATCTCCACCACATAATGTGCAATTGCTGTTACTAGTACTAAGAATCAATCTATGAATTCCCTTTGCCATAACTCTAACATTAGTAGAGCCCATACTTTCATATATGATGCTCTACCATTCTCAAAATCGCTCCGCAAGCCACTTACAGCACCAGGATCGAAAATACCGCGTCTGCTCACAGTATCTGAAGATAAAGCCTCAGACACTATAGGCTCCAAATCATTTAGCATCCAGGAGCCCACCGGCATGAAAAATCCCTGCTTTTTGCGCTGCAGAATCTGTTTAGGCAACACGTCCGCTAAAGCATCGGTTAGTATAACTTTTGCGCGACCAGAAAACTTCCCCATATATGAATTTCCAAGCTTCATTGAAGCTGGAATACCGGCGGCGAATTCTACCAGTTTGTGGTCAATTAACGGTACGCGCACTTCTAGAGAATGAGCCATGCTTGTAACATCAGTATCACGCAGCAGCATATGAGACATATATGATTTCAGTTCCAATCGAGTTACCTTCATGACAGAGTCATGCTCATCGTAGTTGAGGTATGGGTTAAGCAGATCAATGCTTGGAATAGTACCTGTCTGTCTTGCAGATATTTCTGATCTGTATAGGGCAGTTTTACTTTCCTCATTGAAAAGTGTTCTAGTGCGCAAATAACGCTGCAAAAAGCCCGACTCTAACCACTCTGGTACCTCAGCTAACGCAGATCTACCAGACAAGCCGGCCAGACCAGAAAAAAAAGTGCGTCCGAGCGACTTGGCTAACTTAGGAGCCTGATTCCATACTCTGCTAATATTATCGGCATTCAGCAAATATCTATATTGCCTATATCCTGCAAATAGCTCATCACCACCTAAACCAGACAAGGCTACTTTGACATGCTTAGATGTTGCACGAGACACCAAGTAAGTGTTTAAACCATCCCCAGTAGGTTGATCCATAGCACAAACAAAATTAGACAGTTGTGCAGCTACCTCTCGCCCAGAGATGATAAGCTCGTGATGATCGGTGTCATACTGTCTAGCTACTAATTCAGCGTAAGACCGCTCATCTATACTCTTTCCTTCACTATCATATCCTACTGAGAAAGTCTTCAGGCGTTCACCAGTCAAATTGGCCATCAAAGCAACAACTGCAGAAGAGTCCACACCTCCAGACAAAAATGCTCCAACAGGTACATCAGACACCATTCTTAGTTTAATGGATTCCTCTAATAGCCTACGCAATTCTAGTCTAGTCTCTAATTCATCATATCTAATATCATTACTATTCAAGGATTTCATTACAGGTAAATCCCAATACTGTCTTATAGACACTGTACCCTTCTCCCAAGTCAAACAATGTCCCGGCAAAAGCGAATGAACGCCCTGCAACATAGTAAGTGGAGGAGGGACGGCATAGAAAGTCAAATAATGATGCAAAGCTTGATAATTCATGACAGGTTCTATCAAACCACTAGCCAAGATTGTTTTCAATTCTGATCCAAGTATCAAATTCTTTCCAGACATAGTCCAATACAGAGGTTTTATACCCAACCGATCACGTGCTGCAAACAATCTCTGCTTGCTTACATCCCAAATTAGAAAAGCGAACATGCCACGAAAACGATCCACACAATCATCACCCCAGTGTTGGTAAGCAGTCAGAATGACTTCAGTGTCACTATTTGATACAAATTCATATCCTAATTTTTCCAGTTCAGAGCGTATTTCAGGGAAGTTGTATACCTCACCATTGTAAGTGATAGCAACCTCACTGTTATGACTCAACA
>DCAJ01000007.1:5213-6314 GCA_002311455.1 Anaerolineales bacterium UBA1136
CTACCTCCAAATCAGTATTGCCAATAACTCCAAATATCCCGCACATTAGTTTTTCATAATCAAAGATCTGTACAAGTCCATCGCGGCTCCAAATCACAATTAAAATAAGGTAACTCAACTCGCAGCAACATCCAAGTATTGGACATAAATACACAGGCTACAAGTACAGCAATTACAATCCTGCTAATTTTTTTGCTAGTTAGAAGCTCCAGACCTGCTAGACCCAGTAGGACTACTGGAATAATTGCAGGCAACAGGAAGCGCGCCGTAGCATAATATAATGGGGGAATCCATTCGGCAGATACCTCCATACGTAGTAGCCCAACCACAAGGTACAGTCCCGCTACCAAGAACAATGGGAATGTAATGATTGAGGACATAACTGGTTGAATTACTGAACGTAGCCACGCGTAGCGCATCCATCCCATGACGGAAAGAATAAGAAAGCCAATCGCTACTGCATAGTGCCAGCGCGCCAAACCAGGCCAATCACCACCCGCAAAGGAACCCCAGAAAGTGACAAACATAGCCCTGATCCCAGCAGTGTAACCCACCCCAGTGCGATCCAAGTCATATAGAGTAAACAATTGACCATTTAGTCTGTTTGCCCAAGTACCTGACCCATATTTCTTCATTAAAGAAACTATCTCTTCTGGCACACCTTTCCAAGACTTCTCAGCTGATCCGTTCTTGAGAATATTAGTGAAACGGGATCCACTCCATTGACCACTAGTTGCAGTAACATCATCAAATACTGGTGGCTCCCCAGAGCCAGCAAAAGATCCTTCTACCAAAGTCAAACCATCCCAAGCAACAATTTTATCTTCAACGTACAATCTGACCCCGATCCCGTTCACATCATCTGGTATCTGCACTTCATGAGCTACGAACTGCCAGTCACCATTAGCTACATAACTTACCCCTTCCAAAGTGTCTTGTCTAGAATTATCGTAAGTTAGTAATATATCAGGGGAACGAAAAGTTTCACCCTCCTGCGATGTAACCCAGGACCCAATAGTTAATCTTTTTCCAGCTAGATTCCGAGCTACCCTATTGGGTAGAAACTGCACAATAGGTCTTACATTACCGCACCTGCGGACA
>DCAJ01000007.1:6416-12139 GCA_002311455.1 Anaerolineales bacterium UBA1136
CCATTTTCCCATGTAATAACGACTATCTTGCAAACCATCTCCAAATGATCTTGAATATCCTTGATAGGCTAGGTCAACCGGGGTGCCATGAATAGACACATCACCAGGGTTCCTTTCAATATACCAATGAGCCACCCCGATCATTGAAGGAGCATATGTACGATAAACCATGAAAATTGTTGTAAATACAAACAAAGAAGCCAATAGTAACCAGCGCCAGCGAATACCTGTTTTATGCAATAACAATAATCCCACTATCGGCAAAGGCACTATTGCTGTCATTTTGGTGAACAAACACGCCACAATCCCAAAGCAGAGTCCTAACAACCAAGGTAGAGAATAGCCTCGTATAGCAATATTAGCCGAGGCCAACAACACCAAACCAACTGCTAGCAATGCTGGGCCTTCCGTAGAAACAACACTAATAATATTACTCACTGAAGGCATTAATGCAACTAAAGCGGCTGATGCAATCGCTAATCTACCATCATCAAATAGCAAATATGCCAGACTATAAACCACATATATCATTACAATACCAATACAGATTGCAAAGATTCTCCCTGATATAAGTCTAGATTTAATATCGCTTTCTGGTAGCAACAATTGTGTCAGACCATGCAGTAGGTAGACACCCCGTCCTCGTACTTTTCCACTGCCAATAGGAATTATATCAAAACGTCTAGTTTCAATAAAATTGAGGCACAAATCCGGATCCTCAAAACCTAATTCGCAAACAGTGTCGACACGAGTACTAAATTTAAGCAAGTTTATTGCATTCAAATCCGGTTCGGGTATGCCCATAACTTCTGCAAGATCCACTGTACTTTGCAATGAACGAGCAAAGTGAAATAATTCATCTGGAAAACCGCCCTGGTTGTCTTCTATGGGAGTAGCTCCAGCGCGTAACCCACATAGCGACACAAAGGAAAGCAATAGACCTAGGACCATATAGGTCGGCCTGATATTCTTCAACATATCACCTAATTGTTATGTCCAATACGATACATATTCATTAATGCTGAAATTTGCCAAACCTAGCATAGCGTACTGCTATAAAACCCATACAAGCAAAGGCTGCTCCCAAAACTAGTACAGTGATTGGAATGGCACGAACAGGACCAAGTAGTATCTCACCCAATGTTAGCGCCATACCCGAGAATGCCGATGAAAAAAACAATTTCAATATAGATCTACCATTTAGTAATGGTAAACGCTCAACGTAAATACCCACAACCATATTTAGTGTCAGATGAACAAAAACTATGGCAAGAATCCCATCCCGAATACCTACAAAAAACTGGTAATACGCACTGTCCCATTGTGCAAACCGTAAACCAAATGCAATCGTATACGCGATGATAACAACAAGCCCATCTGATAGTAGTACTCCCCCAGAATCACGCAATAGCCTACGAAATGGCTTCAGTAGTCCACCTGCAGTCACCCTACCAAGTGGACTTCCGCGGTCAGATTCTAGTTCTACTTTGTAGCTCTCCACATAGTGTACTAACGCATATGTGCCTGCAAAAGCCATAAGTCCTACTATCACAAGCGCACTAAAAGGCAACCTCCAAAAGTCAAAATGTATAACTGCAACTGCTGCTAAAACTGCTGCCATGACAAGATACAAGATTGTAACGCGACGATGTCCCCAGCCAATACGAAGCAGACGCTGATAATAGTGTGTCCTGTGAGCCTCTAGGACTGGCTCTCCCTGTAATATCCTCCGACCTAGAGTTAATCCGGAGTCAAGTAAGAAAAGACCAAGCAGCAACACCCAAAATCCAAGAGATAAACGCTCACCACTACGGGGAGCACCGATAACAGCCATACCAGCAAAGATAAAACCTAACCAAATACTACCAACATCTCCCATGAATACACGAGCGGGTGCAAGATTATGCAGCAAGAAGCCTAACAAGCCTCCCCCTAACGCAGCAGATAGTAGCGCTATCCAATCTAGACCGGTTCTCATGCTTAACCAAGCAACTGCCAGTGCCGCAATCAGACTTTGTCCAGCAACAAGACCATCCATACCATCCATAAAATTGAAGGCATTGGACATACCCAATATCCATACAAAAGTTATCAATACACCTAACCAACCTACATCTATCACTCCAAAACCTCCAGCACCAAAATAACGCAAATAGCGTCCATAAATAATTAGACCCAAAGCTGCCCAAACTTGGGCGACCAACCGAACGCGCGCTGGAAGAGGATGCCAATCATCAATCAAGCTCACAAACGCAATAAACCATCCGGTAATTAGCAAGGCCCAGTCTTCCCGACCCAACAAAATTCCTGTTTGTCGAGCAACAACTAGCGAAACCAGAGGCACTATTATTACAAAAACCGCACCACCTGCTAGTGGAATTGAGGCTACATGCGAACTACGTAAATTTGGCACATCTAGCAACCCCACAAATGGTGCCAACTGTCTAAATAACCACACCGCAGGCCAAACTAACAAGAATGTGACGACAAAGCAAATTGCTAGAATGTTCAGGTCAACAGTTTGCAGCATAAACAAGCAAATTTTCCTCGAATAATGATGTCATCATTTAATTTAATTAATCAGTTCTTTCAAAGTGAACATAATTTGTCAAATGTGATATGCAGCCGCTCATATCAATTATCCTATTATCTATATTCATTCTGAACTAATCTTTCGGAAACCATGTGAAGTGTATTGTAGAGTATTGGTATAGTGCAAACAAAAGCGGCAGCCAAATGTTGAAGAAGACCCATGAAATTTTCTGGGGAGATAACAACCAAGAAGATGACCCCAAAGAAATGAATATAGTGATATAAATCGCAAACTACTAAGTCACTTATAATGCTACTATCTGAGTATCTATAGATAGCCAGCAAACCAACCGCAACAAATGCCACGTACGTAGCAATAGATAGAATAGACCCAATCTCTACAGCAAGCATATAATGAACGAGAATTCTGACTGCNNATACGACGCTGTTGACCATATATGTGTATAAGCTCCAGAGAATGTCAACGGTGCATAGTGTGGTGGTTGTCCAACAAGCCAATGCCGTAATTGCCAAGCAGATAAGATCAGAATACTAGAAATTACTAGCAACACCAACTGACTTATCGATATTTTCTTGTTTTTGTACATAAGTGTGACTACAAGACAAAATGCAATTGGGGTAAGAACTCCTGCGGTTTTCACCAATGGGGCTATAGATGCAAAAAATGCTGCAGTCAACAATTCCATAACATGTTCATTTCGCATATATCTAATAACGAAGAGCATACTCAATAACGTAGCAAATATATGCATAGGTTCTTCCCCTGACTGCACATGTAAAAGACGAAAATGTCCTGACAAGAATACAGTGAGTAAACCCATGTATGCTAGGAAAAAGCTCCGTGTAGATGTAAGTATTACCCTAAATACTAGTAATACATTTCCAGCAAAAAGTAAACCATTTACGAATTGTATGGACCTTTCAAAGGATGTATCAAATATTGCGTTGGTTGCTGCAACCAATAAAGGCAGTAAAGGTGGCCTATCGGAACTAGCTTTCTGCAATGCCGTTCCATCCAAAATTTGTCGAGCCACCTCAAATCGCGCTTCAGTGTCGGGGCCAATGATAACTCCGTTCCTGCCAGTTATAAATAATATAAACATAACAAGTGCTAATGCTATGGTGAATTGGAGTAGTAGATAATTATTTCTGCAGTAATTACCCAGCCTTGAATTGACCGTAATGCACAAATGGTTGGTCTTAAAGAAATGTGATCTTTGATCAATGTAAATTCCTATGGCTGCCGACGACACTACTACAACTGCACCCCACCTAAGTAAGTCTGAA
Source organism: Anaerolineales bacterium UBA1136 (assembly GCA_002311455.1). Taxonomy (GTDB): domain Bacteria; phylum Chloroflexota; class Anaerolineae; order Anaerolineales; family UBA11657; genus UBA11657. The sequence goes on from DCAJ01000007.1 coordinate 10,257, forward strand.
AGATATGCTTGTGTAGTCATGGACCAAGTTCAGAACAACCAGGTACTATTACACTTATTTTCCTCAGTAAGGAAGTCAAGTCATTATCCTTAGCAACAGATATTAGTTCGTTAATTGAGCTATCCAATCCTATAAACAGATCAGAAAGTTGATCTTTACCATATACAAGTATTTTCTCGTTAGAGGTCAACATCCATTCTTTTCCATCAACAATAGTCTCTTCGACCAATCTTTCTCCATTACGTAAACCAACATAATTGATATCAATATCATCTTCTACTCTTAAGCCGTAAGAACTGATGAGATGCTTAGCCAAATCTAGAATATTTGTTTTGTTACCAGACATTAGCGCTAAAACACTACTTGGCGTAGCCAGCTTTAATGTCTCGAGCAATAATTCTGCAGTTTCCTTAGCTGTAACAAAGACACGGACTGCATCCGGGTGTGTCACTGTCACTGGACCGCCACTTTCGATTTGCTTGCAAAACAAAGTATGTACACCACCGCTGCTTTCTAATACATTGCTCAGTCTCACAGTGTAATAGATGTTACCCAAATTATTAGCTGCAGCTCCCACTATCATCTCAACCAATCGTTTGGTGGCTCCCATAACACTACTAGGGTGATCAGCTTTGATAGAAGATGCAAAGACCAACCTCTTAACTCCAAAATCAGAAGATGCACCAACAACATTACGAGTTCCCTGAACATTTACCATAACAGCCCTAATCGGGTCAGCATTCGTTAGTCTGATATCTTTTTCTGCTGCCATATGAAAAATCACATCTGGTCTATGTTTAGATAACACCTCGTCAATTCGAACACGGTCACATACATCGCACAGCTCTATCTCTACATCAATATTGGAACTTACTTTCTGTGTATTAACTATCACATTATCCAAATTACTTTTTTTTCTACCCAAACATACAATGCGCTTAGGTTTCCATTTGGTTACTTGAAGGGCAATCGCGGCACCAACAGTACCTCCACCTCCAGTAATCAGAACAGTCTTTCCTTCTAGAATTGTGCTTAACTCTTTTTTGATCATGCTTTCTGTCGGTATTCAGACGTACGTACTATTACCAACTGAGCAACCAACAACAATGAAACTAGTACTAAAAACAACAATTTCCACATTCCTGAAACCACAAGATATAAAAGTCCGCAGAAACCAGTTAGTAGACTGAGTACAATATATATAGACGCACTTAATCTATGCGGATACCCAGAACTGGCCAGACGCTGGTACAAGTATGTCCTGTGAGCGGTAAAGGCAGGTTCCCTACGCCAGAGCCTCCTAAGGAATGTATAGGTTGCATCCCATATGCATGGGGCAAGAACTAGGACAGCAACTACTGGTATGCTCACCTCACTACTAACCTTGGACATTAGCAAAGGCAACACTGCAAAGGTAAAGCCCAAAAATGTGCTTCCACTATCTCCCATAAATATACTGGCAGGCTGCCAATTGTGGCCTAGAAATCCAATGCAACTAACTGAAATCAACATGCTTAGCATTACCAAGTATGGTTCATTTAGATAGAAAGCAATCAGGGCCCAGGTAATGCCAGCCGCAACACCAATTCCGCCTGCATTACCATCAATGCCATCCATAAAATTGTAAGCATTAACTAGGCCAACAATCCACAGAAATGTCAAAGGATAAGCTAACCACCCTAGACTTATATATCCGCTTCCAGGAATCCCAATGCCACTATAAACACCTACCCAACTCATAATTACTAGTGTCACAATGGCCTGGACCCCAAACCTCCAAATTGCTGCCACTGAATGCAGATCGTCCATCCACCCGATAAGTGCTATAACAATTGACCCAAAAATATAAGGTGTTATCCCAGGTATAACCCAATGTGGCATCA
>DCAJ01000007.1:12226-14525 GCA_002311455.1 Anaerolineales bacterium UBA1136
CTATGATGGCACCACCTCCGATAGGAGTAGCCACTACATGCGAGCTCCGTTCACCGGGAATGTCTAGTATTTCATGCCTAGTAGCCCATAAACTTATTTTACCCACACCCCAGTAGCTTGCAAGCAAGGCAATTGACAATATGATTCCCGCCAGAAAGTTGTCAGACACGACATTTACTCAACATAATATCGAATACTACTTTACTATCTTGTCAAGCTCATTAACCATACATGCAGCTGCCGCACGATGTCCCCGAGCCGTAAAATGATTGTCACGCACATAAAACAGGGATGCAACATCCTCTTTGCTAGCCATACAATCAGTCATATCAATGTAAGGTACTCCATTGGATAGAAACAAGTCAGCCAACAAATTGTTAGGTAGCAAAGTGTCAATTTTATCAGCTGCAATACCATAGTATTCAGACCTCAAGTGAAGTAAATTCGAGTCAATTTGATGCCGATCCGGAATTATTACAAAAGCATAATCAAAGTACAGTTTTCTTGAAAGTCGATTGAGACTTTTTAGCTCATTTTCAAATACTAACTTAGCATCTGCTAAATAATCTTTGTCCTTTCTTATAATCAGAAAAATCGGGTCCATCAAATCTGCATTAGATCTGTTAACGAACACTAACAACTTGTGCCGCACCCATTGAACAATATACAGTTTGCTTAGAAAATCATCCCGCATAACATATTCATTGATAGATGAGAGAATATTGAACTTACTTGCTGTAGTTGGATAATAATCTATATCGGAACCATCACCAACATCAACGCCATTCTTTTTCGAAGACCTGATGTGGCTCTCTAATATATTCTGGAAATCATTACCAACAAAGAACACGAACACGTAATTGGAAGGTTCACCTAATTCATGATGTCGTCTTTCAACAATATCAATGTGTTGTGCTATAGAGTTTCCTGGTATACCGAGGTTCAGATATCTGATAGTCGACATGGTGTCAAGTAAACTGACAAACGTTTCGTTATCTTCAACACCTAGCCCAAACGTAAACGAATCACCAAGCATTGGAACTGTAGTACCATACCCATATGTTAAGTCACCGTTGGAACGATAACCACCTCGGTCGATATTGACAGCATGACTATATTCTTGAGTGACAACTTGGAATTTACTATTCGGAGCAAACATATAACAGTTAAGTTCACTACATTCTAAAGGCCATCCAGCATCACTGTCAAAGAAAACAGTCTCATTAAGATCAAGCTCTCGCATGCGCAAGTCAAGCCAGTCCGGACTGAACGCCCTAAGCAATCCTTCAATCACGGATAGTGGAAATAAGAGACCGATCAGAATTAGTAATCCACCAAGCAATAATCGGGTTTTTTGTCGCTGAATAAGTGTTGACATCAATTATGGGTTATAGTGCTATTAAGACCAAGAGGTAATATTTTCTGTTCTTCTATCCTGAGACTTCTCGCAGCATATTGTCATATGCATCAATAACCACAGAGCGAGAATAATAATTCTCAATCCATTTTCTACCATTATCACCCATATCAGAAACATATGCAGGATTATCGTAAAGTGATGTAATTGCCTCAATCAAGGCCTCAGCAGACTCAGGCTCAACACACACTCCTGCCGAAGATTCATTTAATAACAAAGCTGTCTCTGAGTCAGTCTCAGCAGAAGCCAGCACTGGGCGACCAGCTGCCATGGCAGTATAAATCTTGGACGGCACAGTATCGTAAGAGAATCCACGTCGCAATGGAACGATGCACACGTCCGCTGCAGCATACATCGAGTTTACTAACCGCACAGGCTGAAATGGAAGCATACGGAGATTTTTCAGGTTAGATTTAGTCAGTGCAGTCTCAAGTCTACTGCGAGCTGCTCCATCCCCTACCACTACAAATTGAACAATGTCATTGACCGTGAATGCATTAGCAACTTCAAGTAGAATTTCTAACCCCTGTGTCAAGCCTACATTACCAGCATAAAGCACCACAAACATACCATCGAGCCTATTAGCAGAGGAAAATTCGTTCTGACTCTCGGAAGGCCTAATGAAGCCGACATCAACAAAATTAGGGGTGAAGTATAGTTTCTTTCTAGGAACACCACGCTCTACAAGAGTATTCTGAAAACTACGAGCAATAGTTGAAATAGCCACGGTTTTCCTGTATACAAAATCCTCTAGCCAATATACAAGCTTGATGAGTAACTGATTTCGGAAAAGACCCATTCGCACTGGAACATCAGGCCACAATTCACGCACATCGTATACAAATCTTCCACCCTTAATCCAAGAAATCAGTATTCCACTTT
>DCAJ01000007.1:14557-24730 GCA_002311455.1 Anaerolineales bacterium UBA1136
CTTAGCCCGAGCGTTATCGGAGGAGATGTCACAAAAACAACATCTGGACGAGCCACTCTAAATACACCTAATATAGTTGTCAAAGCCTGGAAAATAATATAGTCAAATGCACGCGCCCAAACCTTGTGCCGCTTAGGAGGCATGAAAACTCGTAGTACCCGTACTCCATGCTCTATTGACTCAGTAAAAGGTTTTCTCCAATTTGACCTCATTACAGGATTATCAAGTACTTCCTTGGAAGGATTATAGTGTGGCACAGAGGTAAGCACAGTAACGTTATGGCCATTATCACCTAACCCATTAGCAATATCAGTCATCATGTTAGCCGTTGACACAGTATCAGGACCATATACCAACGTTAACATCAATATGTTTGTCATAAATCAGCGCTCGGTAAGTCTTTCCTCTAACACAGCATTGACTTTATCACGATTTTTTGTAGAGAAATACCATTTAATAGTACGATGGAGACCATCTACAAAATTGACTCGAGGAGACCATTCAAGTAATCGCCCAGCTAACTCATTGTCTGCAACACGATTCATAGGACCTGTGGGCATTTCAGGATGCAAATCGATTTCAGCATCGTGTCCTGTGTAAGATAGTACCTCGTGCACCGCATCAATAACACGTGTGCGCTCCATAGTACCCAAATTGATTGCAGTACCATCATCTATCTTCTCTGCAGCTAATATTGTTCCAGAGACAATATCATCCACGTGGGTCCAATTGCGAATTTGTTCTCCATTCCCCCAGACCACATAAGGATCTTGAGCAACAAATGCGCGAGCAATCATAGCAATCACAGCATGATTCTCATGCCCTCGTTCACCATATACTGTAAAGTAGCGACAGCATGCAGATTTAAGCCCCCAGTCCTGATGAAAAGATTGCAGGGTCATTTCACCCATTAGTTTGGCCCACCCATACATATTGTCCGCATCAAATGGTGGCCCTACCATATCCTCTTTCAAATACAATATCTCACCAGGATCAGTCTGTAAATGATTTGGGTACACGCATCCTGAGGAAGCATAGACCACTTTCTCAACTCCTGACTCATAGCAGGCACGAAACAGCATGCCATCAAGAGCCAAATTAGTAGTGCACGCAGCTTGATGTAAATCAACATATCCACGACCACCATGATCAGCAGCCAAGTGGAATACTATCTGTATTCCTTCTACCAATTTCTGGGATACTCCTGGAGCAGTCAGATCGGCTTCCACAAAATCAACCTGCCCAGATTCTATGTGAGACTTAATGTTGGCCAAACGTCCACTGCTCAGATTATCCACAACACGGACATTGGCACCCCTATCAACCAAAGCATCAGTAAGATGTGACCCTATAAAAGACGCGCCGCCTGTCACTAAAATTCTTTTACCATTCAAGTTCATGCTTCACCTCAATTATTGTAATTATAATCACTAAATATTTTCAGCTCAAATGGTGCTATGATGATGATATTTATACCTCACCACAACAGTTTCATTGCACAAATATAACATGCTATTTATTATAGAATTGCCTATACCAAGCAATTGTTTCTTTTACTCCAGCCTCCATAGAGTAAGGCAGCGATCCGCAAATCTTCTCTATATCAGATATGTTAACCTGATACTCAGTAAGCACATTGTTTAGACGAAACGAATTAAATGGAAAATTGTTGTAACCAACGAAGTTCACTATATCTCCGACATACGCTCCAAATCTGGCCAGGATTTCAGGTACAGTAACAATTGGCCCAGAACCTAGTTCAGTACTTAGCATATCTACCCAATGCCGTAGTGATATAGGCTCATAATCTGCTAAGTAAAACATTTTTCCTTGCATATTAACTTCAGGTGCCTCCATTAACTTAGCGTATTGATGCACCAAATTACCTACATATCCATATGACTTAAGTAACAGTTTGTTTCCAACATGAAAGTATCGATCTTTTTCCACCAAACGTATAAATTTTTGGTAGTGTGTGTTCATTCCCGGTCCCCAAACTGTAGTTGGACGTACTATGCACCAGGATTTGCTACCATCATCATTTTCATAAACAATTTGCTCACCTAGCACTTTACTCTCCCCATACAAAGTATGGGGCTGCCAATCCTTATTATTTTGAGGCACATAACCTGGCCTACACACCAACTGAGTGGAAGTATAAATACAGCGAACCACACTAGGAGTAGATTGAACAGCAGCAACAACATTCTCGACACCGGAAATGTTGCTAGCATAATCAACCCTTAAATCAGCTTTTTCATCTAGGTCAGTTCGTGCTGCCAGATGGACAACGTGAGTAGGATCAAAGTCCAGAAATTTACTTTTCAACTTCTGCACATCTAAAATGTCGCATTCTTCAAAAGTAAAATCTTCTGGTCTTGATGTAGGCGGATTCACGTCTATACCCAATACCCGGCATCCTCTCTCTGTGAGTTCACGAACTAGGTGACCTCCAATGAAACCAGAACTTCCCGTGACCAATACTTTCATTTTTTCACTAGATAATTACCTACTACCAGTACATCCATCTTGGTCCGCATAAAACAGTCGATCGCTTCCTCAGGTGTACATACAATAGGCTCATTTTCATTGAAGCTTGTGTTTAGAACAACTGGCACACCAGTCCTTTCATAAAATGCATTAATCAACTCATAATAAGTTGGGGAAACATCCTTACTCACAGTCTGCAATCTGCCAGACCCATCTACATGAGTAACAGCTGGAATAATTTCCTGTTTTTCTGGCAGTACTCCATAAACTTTCAACATGAAAGGATCAGGGTATGATTGATCAAAGTAATCACCTGTATATTCTTCAAGAATAGCTGGAGCAAAAGGTCTGAAACTCTCGCGATTTTTTATGCGAGAGTTAAGCAACTGCTGGGTAGTTGAGCGACGAGGATCTGCTATGATACTACGATTTCCTAATGCACGAGGACCCCACTCCATCCGTCCTTGAAACCATCCAATCACATTGCCTTCTTCAACTAATCCTGCAGTCTCTTTTGCCAATTCAGGTGTATCCAATGTGGAGTATCCCAAATTACGTCTCTTTAGTACGGATTCAACATATCCGTTAGAGAATTGAGGGCCTGTATATGCATGAGACATATTATAAGTACGAGGAAAATCCAAGAGCTGATGATATATATAGTAACAAACTCCCATTGCAGTGCCTGAATCACTAGCAGCGGGTTGAATATATATGTCAGTAAAATTAGTATTAGGAAGCACCTTGCCGTTGAAAACACTGTTCAAAGCTACGCCTCCTGCCATACACAAGCAGTCATAGCCTGTTTCTTCATACAGTTTTTCAAGCAGAGCGAACTCGAGTTCCTCAGTAATGACTTGTAATGAGGCGGCTACATCCTCATGATAAGATGTTAGAGTTTCGTTTGGTTGGCGCGAATCTCCGAACATACGCAAAAACTTGTCAGAGTATAGTCTTCCTATCTTGGGTTTCCCGCCAGCCCAACTCATAGTACCACCTTCAGCTTGATATCTCAAATAACTTTGGTCCACCTCAAACGTTTTGTCAGACTGAATTCGTACTATTTTGCGCAATTTATCTACATAATGTGGCTCTCCAAAAGGAGCTAGGCCCATTACCTTTCCTTCATCACCATACTGTCTAAAACCCAACCACTGTGATACCGCTGTGTATAAAATGCCAATTGAATGTGGGAAATGAATTGCACCACTAACACTAATTTTGTTCCCATTAGCACTACCCCACATTGTGCTAGTAAAATCGCCCATACCATCGACTGACAATATCGCTGCATTCTCGTAGGGTGAAACAAAAAATGCGCTTGCCATATGGGCACGATGATGCTCTATATTGTGAAAGTTGGCTTTAATGTCACCTCGATTGACATTCAAATAATCACATAATACAGTGGCTATATTACCAACAACGTGTCGATTTCTTAAACGGTCCAACAGCAATCGAGGGCTAGGACCATTTTTGATTGCATATTGGGCCTTCCTAAGTATATTGGCATTTGGATCACGAGATATGCCTATGTGTTCCACCTCCTGCACAGAGATTCCAGCTTCTTTCAGGCAATATATTATAGCGCTCACTGGAAATCCGGCCCAATATTTAATTCTCTCAAAGCGTTCTTCTTCGACAGCAGCAATAAGCTGCCCATCTTTAATTAGGCATGCTGATGCGCCACCATGATATGCATTTATACCAAGTATGTACATTACTATTCTTACCCTAGGACAATTGTACAATCACATAACGTTTAATCAATAAACCTATTACCCTAACTTCTCGTACATAAACAACATTCTCTATAGTCTCATATCTTCCCAACGCGACAAGCCTATGGTCAATTAATAAATCAGATTCAGGAAACCGCGATTCATCGATCAGATAGGCTGAATTTGTAAGGACCGGATTGTGTCTGCTTGCGCCTATATTAATCTTTTTCTCGTTAACATATTCCGCTATATCAGCAGCGGCATATCCCTCAGCACTATAATAAGCACTAGTGAATAGCCCCATGCTAGGATAGATTATCATATAGATAACACACAGAGCAATAGCTATTGTTCTATGCTTGCCGAATGTTCCAAATTTTACAATAAGCCAAGCCATATACACAGCTAACGGTGGTAAGAAGAACATAACGTAACGCTGACTCATTCTATATAATGAATGGGCAAGTAAAGGCACCAACAACCACAAAACCACAAATGTATTTGGCCACATCTTTTGTCTCCCCCAAACAATTAAACCCGCTACCACAACCTCACCAGCAGTCAAAAACAAAAATCTCAATAACTGAATTAGCACCATTGGAAACAATCTTTCTAACCAACCAAACCACATTTCCCCAAACAATTCAGGTTGAATAGCTTCTAAGTACTGCACAGAACCTACTATTGCTAAATTTATGGGAACTAGTATGGTAACAATATTAGAGACACTCATATTTGGAATTCTTGTTCTAATATCCTTAAACGCAAGAAACGAGAAAGGAAACACAAGAGCACCCAGCCACATAATATAACCGCCAAGTCGCGGAACACTGGCTACTATATGAAATCTTATGTCAGTAGGTTCAACATTAACAAAACCTGGCTGTAGTACCATGCCCACAACTTGTTTAGTCCAAACCAGATAAGGTATTAAAATGACTCCATACACAACTATATAAATTGATAAAACCTTTATGATGTCAATTTTCCAATTAGTGATACGGTCAATCTTTTGGTTGAGGCGCATTTGTAGTACAACATAAATAGCAACAGCAGGAAGAAACAGTGTTCCATTGTACCTAAATAAAGTAGCTAATCCGAAAAGCAAAGCAGCCAATAAATGCCTCTTTAGACTGTGTCTATAGGTAGCATGACCAGAAACAAACATCGTAACAGTTATAAGTGCTGTAAATGGCACATCTGGATAAGCAATTCCACCATAAACCCAAAATAATGGGCTAAATCCAATAATCGTAGCAGCTAACAAACCTACAGATAATGACCACCATCTACAACCTATCAAATAAACTACCGCAATACAAATCAGCCACGAGACAAGAGATGGTAATCGGGAAGACAACTCCGTGACACCCACGATGCCTTGCATACCGGCTATGACAAGAGAATTTCCTAGTGGATTGTTAAAGCCCTGATAGAGATGTAAAAGCGATGCATTAAATCCCATGCCGTTAGTGATTAATTCAGCACTTTGGTGATAGATATATTCTAAATTCACAAATGGGGATGACAAAAAGAAACTATGTCCAATTATCCCGATTCCAAACAGGCAAAAGAGAGGCCAATATGAAAATGATGAAAGTTGTCTTATTGTTGAATATAATCTGCTAGTATCATCAAACCACATTATATTAAGTGTGCTAATTTTACCTTGTTAAGTCCAATAACTATAGCATTGGCAGCAAATATCATCATGTATATGTCAAGAAATGTTCTATGACTTGTGTGAGACCAGAACACTGCTGTACTTGCCACAAATGCTGCCAACAATGTGAAGAATGGCAAATATTTTTTCCAGTCATCAGTTGAAATAATCATTCCCAGTATTCCTAAAATCAACATAGGGAAATATGACACAAAATAAACTGTTTGAGCTAGACTATCTTTGTATGGATTGAATTTCAATGAAAAGGCTGCAACAATCTTTGTTGCAGATCTGCTGAGTGTAAGTGCAGGATAATCTACAATATATTCTAGCCCCTTCTCTAAAAACCATTTCTGCTGATCAATCTCATTAGTGCTTAATATTTGAATACTCTCAATATCAGCTTTCGAAATATTATCCCATGCAGCAATTTCATCAAAATCAATACTCATTTCGGGGTAGTGCATAAATGTATAATGATTGTTTGCTACCCAAAGCTGTCTCCCAGCCATAGAAGTCAAGACTGGAGTACCTAACAAAGCATTGTTTCTTACAAGCCAAGGAGATACTACAATAAGAAAACATCCTAATAATGAAATTATATGCGTAATGCGTGACTGTATTGTCCAATGCTTTAACAACATTACACTTACACAATATATAACGACGAACGGTATGAGAGTCACCTTGGTCAATGTTGCCGCACCCAATATAATCCCCGCCAATCCACAAGTTGCTGTCGAACATGTGTGCTGAGCACGACAAATTAGCCATACTGATAGTGATATTAAAAATGTAAACAAACAAGTTTCTTGTAAACTGGTGTCATGTAATACGTAATAAGGATAAATACTGGCAAAAGCACAAGCGAGTAATCCAACTCTGGAACCAAACCACTGATTCGCTATGAGAAACACGCATAGTACTGTTCCAGTACCTAGGAATGCCTGCATCACAATAAGTGGGTAGTATCCACTACCATTAATCATAATTCCAGATGCAATGAGCAATGGATAAACTGGCGCAAAATATGCACACTTGGACCCGTACAGGTTCGGATAATCAGGTGCGTCAATGCAAAATCCACCACCATTAACCAACTGCCTTGCCAAACTATGAAAAGGTTCGTACTGTCCCCAAAAAGAGTCTTCACCACGAATCAAGCGCGCACCTACACGTATACTAAATGCAAATATCAAAATTAATAGCAGATGTACTTTCTTCTGTTGTTTGTTGCTTAAATTAAATGTCATTGCCTTCTTGTAAGAATTGTTTTATACAATTTTTCCATGCTAGCAGCTGGTTGATCCCATGAAAATTCTTTCGCAACGTCGCTACATGCAAGTTCAAGCCTTTTATAGAGAGAGGTATTAGATAACAAAGTGACAATTGCTTGCAGTAATTCATCCTGATCAGGTGATACAACCAAACCAACCCTGTCCCTTATGTAGGGAGCAATGCCACACTTATCAGTAATAATTACCGGTGTTCCAGCAGCAACCGATTCTGCTATCACGTTACCAAAATTTTCATTGATCGAAGGAAGCACAAAAATATCAGCATCCACCAGGGCTGATATTTTTTCATTGCCAAAAAGTGGGCCAACAAATAAAATATCATTTTCGAGTTTCAAATCTTTCCTAATCCTCTGCAGATTTTTCAAATAGCCCGATTCATTTGGTCCTGCAAATACAAGCTTAGTTCTTGGCACATCTAATTCTGCAAATGCTCGCATCAGCATTTCAGGATTTTTCTTAGGAGACAATCGACTCAGATAAAGTAACATACGGTCTTCAGGATGAATACCAAATCTACTCCGCATTTGACCATACTCAGGCAAATCAGAAAACTCAGATAAATCTATTCCGTTACGTCGGACCTCAATATGTTGAGATTCCACACCACTATTCACCAGTTCTTTTTTCTCTTGTAAAGAAGTAGCAATAATAAACTCAGCTCCAGACACTAGCTGACGACCTAACAGTCTATGGTAAATCTTTTTTTTCAGGATACTGCGAACGATTGGGATAAACATGCCTACTGGTTCAAGGACATAAGGTATGTTGTGTATTCTAGCCGCGCGTGCCACAAATGGACCCAACAGATCATAAAATCCGAAAATATGTATGACGTCTACTAGAGGAACCTCACGCTGAGCTGCTGAAAAAACACCGGGATTAAAAGTAATGGCTCTATATTTCCACATCGTACTTAATTGCACAATATGTACATTAACATGTAAAAGATCTTCCAAATTTTCGCTGCCATTGACATTACCTCCTCCAGCATCAACAGTCATAACTGTCACAGTATGGCCAAGGTTAGCCAAGTAGTTGCTAAGGGCACGGACCTTGAATACTGGTCCACCTGAAGCAGGATTATCTAAATCGTATTGAGTTACGAAGAGAATGTTCACTTCTATGCCCTAAATTTAATGCACGCAATAATCCGAAACCTGCAAATATTGCTAGTAAAGAATCCAATGGTATGCGTAATCGCGTACTGGTCCAAACAAGAACATTAACTAATGTGTACATTGACAGTATTAGCAAGACAAGTAGAGTTTCACGCCTCCAACTTAATGAATTAGCTAGCCCCAACACCGCTAGAACCACCAGAATAACGTAACTCACCGTATAAGTGATATCACGGACATATCTGAAAGAAACATTAAAGAAAAGTCCTGCGTTTTCTGACCAAGCATCAGATCCACCCGAATGCTCAATACTAGGATTAATACTAGGGCTCCAAAATGAAATCAATTTTCTATACAATAATCTTTGATAATCATTAGTATTATTTTTGACAAACTCTACAACCTGAGATAAATACCATCGTCTTTCATCGGCACGGCTGAGTCTTTTTGGAGGCCACTCAAAACGATCATCTTGCCATTGCTTATCCAAGCTTATACCTTGATCAATATATTCCATAGTCAACCGATTGTTTCCAATATAAGCATTAGCCATACCTTTCGAAGAGATAAATATAAGTTCACGCTCGGCAACAAAGTTTCTTACTGTCCATGGTGATACAACTAATATGACTCCTACGGAACAGATTGAGATAGCTGAAACGCCTTGCCTCCAACCTAGTACAATTATTAACCAAACAGATAGAGATATAAAAACTGCTAACATAGTTGTACGAACCAGACATCCTAATCCCATAACTAATCCAATTAATAACCATTTCTTCCAATCGCTGTCTTGCCACACATGAACCACAAGGCAAATAATAACAAGCATTATCAAAGTAAATAATGTAGTATCCATTACACGACTAGAGTGATAAACCGTATAGGGATAGAATGATGACAACACAGCTGCAAACATACCAGATTTTCCATTGAACAATTTTTTTGCAGCAAGATACACTAATGCTGTTGACAGCATACTTATAGCTGCCTGACTGAAAGCTACAGCAAACCAATGTTGTCCAAACAACAAATATGCACAAGCAAGGAAAAAAGCATAGCCGGGTGGGTTAAATGAGTATGGTACTCCGACATCCAAAACAAACCCGTGTCCTAGTGTGATATTTTGCGCAACCTGATGGTGCAGCAGATCTCCTCTGAGATCCGCCCCCACAGCATCAGAACTGCTGTATAAAGCTACAGCTATCCTAAGCGCAAAACCCATGTACATTATTATCCACACAATCCAACGAACCAAAGTCGTATTGTGATGTCTATGCCCTAACATTAGTAATTAGCTTGCCTTATAGGCTATCGCTCAGAAAATACATCTTTCTTACCAATACTTGAATCATATCTATATCTAACTAGTAACATAATGCTGATCCAAAAAGGAAATGTCTTAGCATTGCCCATAGAATATAGATCGCTAGAAGTGATTGCAGCTACCATACACGTTAATGCAACTGCCAGCAGAGAGGTGCGTAAAGCATTATGTTGATGTATGGTAGAAATACGAATCTCCCTAAACAACAAGATACCAAGCGGCACATAGAGCATTAGGGCACCAACCACTCCCACCTGCACGGCTAACCCGAGATATGAATTGTGTATATATGTACCCGTTCTAACATAACTATTCTCGTCGATGCCATGGTAAGCAAACAGTTGTTCCTCCGTACCAAACCCAAATCCTTGCAATGGGCGCTCAAGAAAATATTCCAATCCCATTCTCCACTTTTCGATACGGCTAGATAAACTTGCAACGTGCTCAGCGCGCGGATTTTCTTGACGTTGCAAGCCTTCTATATCAATATCATTTTCTAAGTCTTTAATCTTGCCAGTTGTGCTATCTCCCAGTACCTCTCTATCAGTGCTAGTCC
>DCAJ01000070.1:0-3326 GCA_002311455.1 Anaerolineales bacterium UBA1136
TGACACAATGGATACCTGGGTAAGGCAGTTCTCAGATCTTCGCCAGAGATTTAATTGGGATATGATGAATAAGAAATGTAGTATTGAATGGCTTGGATCTATCAAAAGCGGGGAGATACTAGATATCTATGTTATTGTTACACATTGGGGTGATACATCTTGGAATCTAGGATATATCGGTGTGTGTGAAGGACGACAAATCTTCACAGCTGAGGTAGTGTATATTAGTGTAAGACTAGACAGCAACGAGAAAATTGAGACTCCTGTTGGCATTCGTGAGGCTCTTGGTGAGGCAGTAGATATTAAGAATTTCATAAACAGCTTTTTAAAAACTGATGACTCGAATAAATTATAAATTTAGATTAAGATATGACTATTAAACTAGACAAATCATTTGCTACTTTTGAGGATGCAAAAAATTATCATCCAGGTGGAGTATTAGCTATCAGACGACCATACAATTTTGTGGAAAACGAATATCCGATTTTTTTTGAAAGTGGAAACGGAGGAAAAGTTACTGATATTGATGGTAATGAGTATATTGACATGCTTTGTTCGTATGGACCTATAATAATAGGTCATAGAGAAAAAGAGATAGACGACAGTGTTATTAATCAGATTCGAAGTAAGGGATTTAATTTTTCTCTCACACAGCCTATTCATAATACACTAGCAAAAAAAATTAACGAATTAATTCCATGTGCAGAACAAACAATATTTGTCAAAACAGGATCGGATGCTACTTCTGCTTCTATCAGGGCAGCTAGAGCCTATACAGGTAAAAATAAAATTGTGAGATGTGGTTATCATGGGTGGCATGATTGGTACCTAGCAGCAAATATAGGAGAGCATGATGCTTTAGATGGACATCTTTTACCAGGATTATCACCTGCCGGTGTTCCACGGGTTTTAGCGAATACAGCATTTCCATTTCATTATAATAAAATAGATGAACTAGAGGAGATTGTATCAAACCATTCCAAAGATTTGGGCACGATTGTAATGGAGCCAATTCGTTCATATAATCCTGAATCAGGGTTTCTTGCTCGTGTTAGAGAAATAGCCTTTGACATTAATGCAGTATTGATATTTGATGAAATAACTTCAGGATGGCGCTT
Source organism: Anaerolineales bacterium UBA1136 (assembly GCA_002311455.1). Classification (GTDB taxonomy): domain Bacteria; phylum Chloroflexota; class Anaerolineae; order Anaerolineales; family UBA11657; genus UBA11657. The sequence continues at coordinate 1,119 of DCAJ01000070.1, forward strand.
AAATAATGGGGGAGCTCATTTAACGATTGGAGTTAATCCTGATATTGCTGTATTTTCCAAGGCAATGAGTAATGGATACCCAATGGCTGCTATTATTGGTACAAAACGTGTTATGGAGGCAGCTCAAAACACTTTTATAAGTAGCACATATTGGACCGAGCGCATTGGTCCAACTGCTGCATTAGCTACAATAAGAAAGTACAGGTATTGTAATGTTTCTGAACATCTTTGCCAGATTGGAGAACGTATTCAGGAAATATGGATTTCTAGTGCTAGTAAAATTGGTATGTCGATCGAGGTTGGAGGTATCTCCGCATTACCACATTTTTCTATTGTTTGTGATGACCCGCAGGCGGCAAACACGCTTTTTACTCAGTTGATGTTAGAAAAAGGTTTTTTGGCAACAAATGCTTTTAAAGCTACTTATGCGCATAGAGATGAACATATGCTAAATTATAGTAAATCTATAACTGAGGTTTTCTCGACTATTACTAAATCTATTATTGATTGTGATTTGCACTCAAAACTAAAAGGACCGGTTGCGCATTCGACTTTTCGTCGGTTGACTTGATTTTATTAAAGAAATGTATATAGATTAGCACATTGGAACAAATATAAAATGATTTGTGGGATGGGCTAACTAAGTATGGTGATGTTCAGTACTATCTTCGTTTTTTCGTGTTACTTTCGCAGGGATACCTAGTGCTACAACTCTATCAGGTAGATCTTTAGTTACAACTGCTCCTGCACCTATCACTGACCATTTGCCCACATTTATTTGGTCTAAGATTGATACTCCCATACTAATTATGCAGTTGTTCCCAATATTACTTGAGCCAGCTATCGTAGCTGCGGGACCAATATTGGAGTATTTTCCTACTCTTGACTCATGGCCAATAGAAGCAACTCTATTTATGATTGAGAAATCACCAATGTGCGCATTAGGTGCTATCACCACACCCGGTGCAACAATCACACCTTCTCCAATATGGACATTGGATCCAACATGAGCTTTGGGGTGAATAAGTTGGCAAAAGTTTATTTCGAATCTATCCTTTATTGTTGCGACAAGTTTGTATTTTGACGGTCTGGCTAGACCCATAATGTATTCATAACCTTCTAAGGGAACAAATTCATCAAGTGATCGATAATATCTTACCTCATAGCCTAGCAAATCAATACGTTGCTTTGTTTTGATACTACGATCAGAATCAGAATCAGGTGCATTATGACATATCTCCATAACCTTACCATCGTTAGCATGCACAATGTCAAAAATGTCACTAAGATAGTTACCCGCTCCGATTATAGAATATTTTTTCATTGTCTATTGGAGTTTCAAAATACTTCTGACTTCTTGAGGTGCAGCCGGTTCTAGGTCTAGAGCCTCGGCAATATTCTTAATTCGTTTGAGTAAATCCAGATTGGTAGCCAACTTATCTCTCTTGGGTGTGAACCAAATATTGTCTTCAATGCCAACTCTTACTCCTCCTCCTGAAGTCATACCATGTACATTCATTGGTAATTGTGCATCTCCTATACCTCCTACAGACCAAATCGAATCATCAGGCAACTCATTAACCATGAGTCCTAAATTGAGTATATTGGCTTGAGCACAGGCTATATTACCTAAGATTAGGTTAAAATAAAAAGGAGGTTTGATGAGTCCTTTCTTATTGAGATATTTTGCGTAATTTATCATTCCTACATCAAATGCCTCCAATTCCGGTTTGATATTATTATCGAGCATCTTTCTCGCTAACATCTGTATCATTTCGGGACTATTTACACTTGCTTGTTTGTTAAAATTTAAGGAACTTAATGTTAGGCTACCCATATCAGGCTTACAGGATCCTTTCAATTCTAGACACTCGGATCTTTTCTCGAATTCAGACCATGATCTGCCACTTGTGGAAAGGCATATGATGATATCTTCGTCAACATCTTTAATTCCTTTGACGATTTGTTCGTACACTTCTTTTTTGTATGTTGGCATACCATTCTCGTCTCTAGCATGCAAGTGGACCATGGAGACTCCGAACTTTCTAGATTCTATGGTCTCAGATATTATTTCTTTTGGTGAAACAGGTACGTGAGGAGTCATCTCCTTAGTGGGAATCATTCCAGAAGGAGTGAAATTTATTATCAACTTTTTCATTTTGGAGCCTCCTTACACTAATTATTGTAATAGTAATAACTCATTATATC
>DCAJ01000070.1:3378-3643 GCA_002311455.1 Anaerolineales bacterium UBA1136
TCCGCGAAGTCGAATTGAACAATTGTGAATGCAATAGTAAAAAATAAAGTTAATGTGTAATCATTTCAAGAATGTTCGATGAATGGTCGATTAGGTTTAATAAAGTGAACTTTGTATTTAGATGTGACGGAAATTCAGAGATTGGTATGGGTCATATAATGCGATGCATGTCTCTTGGTAAGATAATGAAGAAATTTGGCTGCAACATTATTTGGGTGATGCAAAATCGATCTGGCGATGTTGCAGAAGTTGTAAGTGCTGCTGG
>DCAJ01000070.1:3773-4148 GCA_002311455.1 Anaerolineales bacterium UBA1136
AGGATGAAAATCATGGAAATCTGACATTACAGGATGCACAAACTACTTTAGGTGTTGCAACAGACGTAGGTGCAAATGTTGTACTTGTTGATCATTATGGGGCTACGATGGAGTATCTTGAAGTAGTTAGATCTAGTGGAATTAAACTGGCTGTGATCGGCTTAGGAAGCGATCGTCACCGTGATCTAACTTCTGCTCACTGGTTTCTGAATCAGAATCTGGGGGCTTCTAATTTGCACTACAAAATTAAATCTGATTGTGTCAGTTTGCTAGGACCAACTTATGCACTTCTACGAGAACAATTTCACGTGGCTCGTACAGGTCTTTCAAGAACATTCAGTCATGTAGATCATAGAGTCCTAGTTACCTTAGGTG
>DCAJ01000070.1:4270-4582 GCA_002311455.1 Anaerolineales bacterium UBA1136
GTCTTGATGTGCGATTTATAGTTGGAAGAGGCAATCACACTAAAGCACTAGTTTCGCAAGCTATATTGGAATCATCACATAATATACAAATCTTTGATAATGTATCTGATATGGCTAGACATATGACTTGGGCTGATGTGTCAATCAGTGCTGGTGGTTCCACTTGTTGGGAATTGTGCTGTTTAGGAGTACCTATGATCATATTGGTTGCCTCAGATGATCAGATACTAAGTGCTGAACAATTGGATCAAGAAGGTTGTGCCAGGAGTTTTGGCAATTTGTACGCGCCGTCTATGCCAATGAATCTGTCTG
>DCAJ01000053.1:0-426 GCA_002311455.1 Anaerolineales bacterium UBA1136
AACAGAGAGACAAAATGAAATAGTCGATTTGCTTGTCAATTTTGATCTGGACACAAAGTATTTAGATGTGAGTGATGGATGGGCTCAAATAGATTCTACTAATTCTTTGTCGCAATTTGCGTTTGGTACTAAGGCACAAACATTGGAGCGTTTACAACCACTTGTACGTAAGGCTATTGTATTAAAGCAAACAAGATTTTCTGTGGTTGAGTGGCAAAAAGAAGAATCAGCGATTGTTGAGCGAATAGTTTCAGCAATGCCTAGAGGTCGCATTGTGGTTCGCAGTAGTGCATACAACGAGGATACATGGGGAGCTTCTAAAGCTGGTGTATATCATAGTGAGCTAGGTGTTGTTTCACAGGACCGATTGGCATTACGTGATGCCATCAATGCTGTCTTTGATAGCCTAATTTCTGTAAACGGAAG
>DCAJ01000053.1:484-762 GCA_002311455.1 Anaerolineales bacterium UBA1136
TTATGAGTGGTGTGCTTTTCACACGTGATCCTGAGAGTGGAGCACCCTATGTTGTAATTAATTACGATGATGCTACATCTCTAACTGATACTGTTACCTCTGGTCAAGGCAAAGATCTATCAACCGTCATTATATACAAGTACGCAAAGACCTCATTTCATAATGACAAATATATTGCACATTTGCTTGATTTGGTATCTGAATTGGAAGATTTGTTAGGTCATGATGCATTGGATATAGAGTTTGCATTTGATAATTTGGATAATTGTTATTTGTTG
>DCAJ01000053.1:865-1638 GCA_002311455.1 Anaerolineales bacterium UBA1136
GCAAGTTAGAGTTTTGACTGGATTTGCATCAAATCTTGAACTCACAGACTTGGATGTGCATGAAGAGTTAGATGCTCTGCACCACTATGTTGATGAGATTATAGAATTGCCTTCGCACTTGCTAGGTAATACTACTATTCTCGCAAATATGCCGGATTGGAATCCAGCCGAAATAATTGGTGTCTCACCGAGACCCCTAGCACTATCTTTGTTTCAGTATCTTATTACTGATAGAGTATGGAGTGAGGCTCGTGCACTTAATGGCTATCAAAATGCAGGTCCTGAGCCATTGGTTGTAGCTTTATCTGGTCATCCTTATGTGGATACTAGAGCCAGCTTGAACTCTTTCTTGCCTATTACACTCGAACCTAATCTAAGTCATAAATTGGTAGAACATTGTCTAAAGTGGATGCGTGATAATCCTGAATTACATGATAAATTTGAATTCGAAGTTGCCATGACTTGTTTGGATTTTAGTTTTGTAAAACGTAGCCAAAGATTGTTAGCAAATGGTTTTACTAAGGCAGAAGTGAACAGTATTAAGAAAGCGTTGCTCTCTTTGACTGATCAAATAGTCTTAGGTCAGCTTCCAGAAAAATTTGTGGAAATAGAACTTATAGAGCAATTGGATTTAGGCCGTAAGCGAGCTTTACAAGTGAAGGCGGACAACATAGTTTCCATTGTACGTACCATAGCTATCTTGTTGGACGATTGTATTAGATTAGGCACTCTACCTTTTGCTATAGTAGCTCGGCATGCTTTTATATCTATGT
>DCAJ01000053.1:1680-2426 GCA_002311455.1 Anaerolineales bacterium UBA1136
TCTAGTGATATTACGGAAGATTTATACAAACTTGGTGCGAATGAGTTAGACATTGAAGAATTTCTTGTGCGATATGGCCATTTACGTCCTGGCACCTATGATATTACTTGTCCTAGTTACTTTGAATCCCCAGAGAGGTACTTAAGTAATATAAGCCAGATTGAAACACCATTACATCTAGAGTATTGTACCGAGAATGCTAGTAGCATAATTGATAATCACCAAGAAAGTATAGAGAAGCTTATTGCGGAAGTTGGATTTAGCTTTGATATAGAACAGCTTTGGAGTTTTATTGTACGCAGTATAGCTGCTCGCGAAAAGCTTAAATTTGAGTATACCAAAAATATTAGTGCGGTTTTGACTTTGATCGCTGACATCGGAGAGAAATACTTTGAATTGTCACGTGAGGATATGTCATATCTTCCATTACAACGAATACTTGATCTTAGAACGAACAGTCCATCGAATGTAATTGGAAAAGAGCTAGCTCGCACAATAACACTAAACCGTAAGCGTTATTCTTTACACAAATCTATCAGGCTGCCTCATATGATAGTTTCATCCAGCGATATAGATGGATTCCAGTTATTAAAATGGCAACCTAATTATGTTACTTCGGATAGAATTGTGGGATCTGTAATTAGTGTTGATCAAAGATATCAGGATATGGATTTGATGAACAAAATTGTGCTTATAGAAAGTGCAGATCCGGGATATGATTGGCTTTTTGGTTGTGGTATTCTCGG
>DCAJ01000053.1:2511-2903 GCA_002311455.1 Anaerolineales bacterium UBA1136
CTAAATATGGTGGTTCAGCGTCACATATGGCTATTAGAGCCGCTGAATTAGGATTGCCTGCAGCTATTGGGTGTGGTGAAGTTATATACGATCAGGTCGTGGGAGCTGATCTGGTTGAACTTGATTGTGCAGGACAATTAGTGCGTGTTTTGAGATGACTACAGTTGTAGGTGTCAGTCTTCGTGTTATCACATCAAATGATCGTAGAGGTCATAGAGATGCGATTAATCACAATTGGCATAAATTGTTCAATCAATACAATATTGTACCGATATTTATTCCTAATCAACCTAACTTAGTAGCTTCTTTATTGAAAGACATACCAGTATCTGCTATGTTACTGATAGGTGGCAATAATGTTGGTCCTATTGATGAATATGAACGATCTATAC
>DCAJ01000053.1:2951-3134 GCA_002311455.1 Anaerolineales bacterium UBA1136
ATAGACTATGCTTTGCGTCACCACAAGCCAATTTTAGGCGTGTGTCGTGGGATGCAAATACTTAATACATATTTTGATGGACACATTGTACGTGATCTTAATGATGTGAAATTGGATTCTCGTAGTCACGTGGGTCTCACACATGATTTAGATATAGTCGATCCTAAATTCCAGAGTTATTTT
>DCAJ01000110.1:0-182 GCA_002311455.1 Anaerolineales bacterium UBA1136
GGATTTATAGGAAGTAATCTTGTCCATGCTCTGATAGAACTTGGGGCAGATGTTGTGATCATTGATTCTCTAGATCCAAGGTCCGGTGGAGATATTTCTAATATTCAGGGTATAGCAGAAAGACTAGATTTAGTTTCTGCAGACATATGTGAGTTTGACGCAGTTGCTTCTGTTGTGCAGGA
>DCAJ01000110.1:286-704 GCA_002311455.1 Anaerolineales bacterium UBA1136
CAGTTAGACGTGTCAGTCAATTGTATTGGAACTCTGAATGTCCTGGAGGCTGTCCGTAGATTGAGGCCTAGTGCAAGAGTGGTTTATGTTGGCACTAGTACGCAAATTGGACTTATGACCACTAGTCCAATTACCGAAAATCACAGTATAGCTCCTGTAGATATATACTCAGCTAACAAGGCGGCTGCGGAGTACTATTGTAGAATTTACGCTAATGCCCATAACATAGATGTGAATGTTGTGCGCTTACCAAATGTATATGGACCTCGTGCCAATATAAAAAGTCCTGACTTTGGTTTCATAAACTATTTTATAGGATTGGCTCTGCATGATCAGTCACTTACTATATATGGAGATGGTGCACAATTACGGAGTGTGCTGTATGTACAAGATGCAATAGATGCGTTAGTTTTAGCAG
>DCAJ01000110.1:811-4084 GCA_002311455.1 Anaerolineales bacterium UBA1136
GCTAGTGGTATTGTTGCAGCATGTGGTTCCGGTGAGATAATCAATATTGAATGGCCTGATGATCGTAAGAGAATTGACGTAGGAGATATTGTTATAGATTGTTCAAAGATTGGCGGAGACTTAGGTTGGAAAGCTGCAGTGAGCCTTGAAGATGGATTGCGAGAAACGGTCATCTACTGGAAATCTCTAAGAAACTAATTGTAACTCAGATGGTACTGCTGGATCCACTGGTATATTGGTTTTGTAGCATATATAATTCACTGCTTTGATCCTACAATCATATATATATGGAAAAGATTGTAATTGTTCACAATGAGTATGAATTGCTATGTGTTTCTACTATATAGTCAACTTGACTTATTGAGATACTGATTTTGAAAGATTTACTATGCCAATTATCGTTAATTGTGAATATCGCAGACTTTGGAGGTATATGAAGTGATTGAGCATGTACTAGTTACAGGTGGTTTGGGACATATAGGTTCTTCATTAATCCGACACTTAGCCGAAATATCTAGTATTAAGCGCGTCACGATTTTGGATAACTTGGTTACTCAGCGATACGCGTCTCTGTTTAATCTTCCGTTAGGTGCAGACTACACCTTTATTGAAGGTGATGTGATGGAATCTGCTGATATGGATGTCGCATTACAAGAGGTGGATGCTGTAGTACATTTGGCTGCTATCACTGATGCTGAAGGTAGTTTTGACAAATCTGACGATGTGAACCTGATTAACTTTGAAGGTACGAAGCGGGCGATAAGTGCGTGTACACGCAATGGTGTGCGCCGATTGATCTTTCCATCAACAACTAGCGTATACGGCCCTATTAATGGGATAGCACTCGAAGATAGTAATCGAAGTGACTTAAAGCCACAAAGTCCATATGCTGTTAGCAAGTTGGCGGCAGAGGATGAGGTATTAATGGCAACTCAGCAGAGTGATATTGATGGTGTTGTACTTCGGTTGGGAACTATTTTTGGTCCAAGCCCGGGCATGCGTTTCCATACAGCAGTGAACAAATTTATTTATCATTCTGTTACCGGAAGACCTCTTACCGTTTGGGAAGATGCAGTGAATCTAGTCAGACCTTACCTAGATCTTCAGGATGCGGTGCGAGCTATAGGGTTTATGTTGACTGTTACCGAATGTTCGGGAGAGATATTCAATGTCGTAACTTTGAATGCCACACTTGACCAGATAATTGGAGAAATCAGGCGTAATGTTCTTGACATCGACATTGAATATACTACCACTCGTATGCTAAATCAGGTGTCATACCATGTTAATGACGAGAAAATAAGAGATGCGGGATTCTCCTATTCTGGTGATTTGAGGGTTGGTATTCGAGACACATTTCAGCTTTTGAAAAGTTTGTATGTAGGACGATAATACTAAGTACTTTTGATTATATGGAATACATAAATCCGTGGGTTGAATACTGGAATAGAGATAAGATTTGGTCAAAATCTAAGTTTTGGCGTAAACAGATGGAGGTATTTGTTAGACTCACAACAGGCATTATGGATTACAACGCAAATGACAAGATTCTTGATTTCGGCTGTGGAAGTGGTAATTTTGCAGAGATCACAGCCGACCGAGTAGGATCTGTTGTATGTGCCGATATGTCAGAGAGCTATATTTCTATGTGTTCCAGTAAATTTGCAGAAGTACCTAACGTAACCGTAGCACGTGTTAATCCAGATCTTAGCGACCTGACGAATGTAGGGACTGGGTTTACTAAGGTTATTTGCTTCAGCGTTATGCATTACTTTACTGACTTAGACTATGTAGCTAGATTTCTGAGCGGCATACAGCGAATTGCTGTTCCAGGAACCAAATTGCTTGTCGGAGATATTGGTAACAATAATCGAACTTGGATAGACAATTTTAGGGCACTTTCCTTTACTTTAAGGGAAGGTATGTTTCTTGATGCGCTAATATTGATTACAAGAATATGGTTGTCAGATTCCCATTATCGCAAAATTAAACAACGTGGTGACAGCTATTTGTCCATACCTGATGCATACCTACTGGAATTGGGTAAAGAGTTAGGATTAAAGGTGACTGTCTTGGAAAACCAATTTACTGTTAATGCGAATTATAGAAATGTGTTGGTAGAGTATTAATCGTAAAAATACATTATGAAAGGTATATTTGATTTTGGCTAATAAGAAAATAGTTATTCTAGGTGGCGGTATTTCTGGTTTGACAGTTGCTTGGCGTTTGCAAGAACTAGGTTACCAAGCAGAGGTATGTGAGTACCAGGGATTTGTAGGAGGATTGGCTGGCACAGTTCGACCGGAAGATGGTAGATATTGTCTTGATTTCGGTCCTCATTTTTTCATTACTCAGAAGCAGGAGATTGTTGAACGCATCACCGATTTACTGGAAGACGATATAGTCAGTTTTCAGAGAAGTGCGCAACTTTATATTCAAGGTAGGTTTCTTGATTATCCTCTTAGCGCAAAAAATGTATTGCTCAATTTTCCACTACCTGATGCGATTGCTTCGATTGTTACTTTTGCCTGGGCACAGATCAAATCAGTCGTAAGGTATCTCATTAATTCAGATAATGAAATGGTTAATTTTGGAGATTGGGCTACAGCAAATTTTGGTAAGCATCTGGCGAGAATATTTTTTAGACCATACACAGAAGGATTCTGGAAAATACCTTGTGAAAATCTTGCTCCCGAAATAATTCCTACAAGTACAAGACTCAATTTTATGAAAAGTCTTAAGATGATGTTTTTCAGAAAGGTAAGTGGACCAGCTCAGTCACTAACAGAACGTGAACTTGTGTTGCCACTGCGTTATCCAACTAGAGGATATGGAGTGATTGCTGAGACTATTGCAGACAGGGTACGGAAAATGGGTGGGATTATTCGTAATAAGGCTAGAGTTGTGAACGTTAAATCCGTAGACGGAGGAAGCTATTTGGTAAAGGTTGATCAGGATGGAGACGAAATCGAATTGCAGGCTGATTATGTAGTGTCTACAATTCCAATACCTAATCTGGTTAGTATTATGTCACCAGAAGCTCCTCAAATAGTAAAGGACAGTGCAGACAAACTTGGCTACTTGTCTCTTATAGTGCTTTATGTTGTCACCACTAAGAAGAACTTACTTAATACATCATATGTATACTATTTGGATCGTCCTTATCATCGTCTTGCGGAGATGGAAAAGTTTTGTGATTCACTATTCCCAGTAGGTGAGAATATGCTGGCAGTGGAATATTCTTGTCATCGTGGTGATGAGATTTGGAACATG
>DCAJ01000096.1:0-339 GCA_002311455.1 Anaerolineales bacterium UBA1136
CGTCTTCTTCCCTCCAATATCAACTTACGAATCGCTATATCCTGACTCAGTTGTTTGCGATACATACTTCCAGTGGCAAACCAACGACCTTCCCACTCCTTCACTATCTTTAGCCTATAACCTATAGGATGGACTTTACGACCCATTTTTCTGTTTTCTGATCCTCAATCAGTCCTCTACCTGCACCAAAGTAACTTTTATATGCGCAGTCCTTCTCTTTATAGGCTTATAACGACCTCTTGCTCCAAACCTACGCCACATACGACTAGGACCCTCGTCAACCAATATAGACTGCACTAACATATCATCTTCTGACCACCCAAATTGAGACTCTGCATT
>DCAJ01000096.1:437-713 GCA_002311455.1 Anaerolineales bacterium UBA1136
GCGGAAGCCGATTTAATTGCCTTAGCAATACTAGTAGCAGCTGCATGAGGTAAATAACGCAATCTTGAAATAGCGTCTAACACCAATTCACCTCGCACAAGGTCAGCCACTAACCTTGCCTTCTGGGCTGATCCTGGCACTCTAGAAAATGTTGCAGTCACTACCTGATCATTCGCCATAAATCATCCTTCACATAGAACCTGTTAACTCACCATAGACCGTGGTAGATGTCCACGAAATGTCCTAGTAGGTGCAAATTCACCAAGTTTATGTCCC
>DCAJ01000096.1:923-3871 GCA_002311455.1 Anaerolineales bacterium UBA1136
TCGCCTCTTTCATTCATGGACTCAATACGCTGCAACAACTTCTGCTGGATATAAGGACCTTTTTTCAATGAACGTGACATAATAGTATTTTCTAACCTCTACGCTTCTTACCACGACCGCGCAATATATACTTTCCGGACAACTTATTCCGACGTGTTTTAACTCCACGTGCAGGTTTACCCCATGGTGTCTTTGGCCCAGGCATGCCAATGCCCTGGCGACCCTCACCTCCGCCATGAGGATGATCTCTAGGAGACATAGCAGAACCACGAACAGTTGGTCGAATACCACGATGACGCTTACGACCCGCCTTACCTAATTTGATATTCTTATGATCAGCATTCCCTACTTCACCTACAGTGGCCATACACTCCAATCTGATAAGCCTCACTTCTCCTGACGGCATCCTGACCTGCGCATATTCACCTTCTTTAGCCATCAATCTGGCTCCAGTACCGGCTGCACGCACAATTTGTCCGCCTTTACCTGCCTGCAACTCAATATTGTGCATAAGAGTTCCCAATGGCATACGAGCTATCGGCATACAATTCCCAGGCTTAACCTCAGCATTTACATCAGATTTTATTACATCTCCCATTCTTAGACCTAAGGGAGCCAATATATAGCGCTTCTCACCGTCCGAATAATGCAATAGCGCAATCCTAGCACTGCGGTTTGGATCATATTCTATAGACGCAACCTTGGCTTCCACACCAACTTTGTCACGCTTAAAATCAATACAACGATATCTACGCCTGTGCCCGCCACCACGATGGCGAACCGTAATTCTTCCAGCAGAATTACGTCCACCCTTGCGACGTAACGGTCGTGTCAATCCATCTTCAGGATGGGAACGAGTAATATCATCAAATAAATGACCAGTCTGGTCCCTGCGTCCCGGCGATGTAGGCTTGTATACTTTTACTGGCATTATTTCACACCTTCAAACAGCTCTATAGTTTCCCCTTCTTTAAGCCTCACTACAGCCTTCTTATACTGTGATGCGCGAGTAACAATACGACGCTGCTTACGCGCCCGTTTAGCCGGCATGACAAGTGTATTGACCCTGGTAACATGTACATCAAATAATGTCTCAACTGCCTCTTTGATTTGCGTCTTACTAGCTTCAGAAGCAACTTCGAACACGTACATACCTAGTTTTTCATTCTGAAAACTAGATTTCTCCGTAACTAATGGGCGTCGTAAAACATCATATACAGTCAATGACATGTCAAGCCTCTGCACCAAGATAAGATTTAATAACTTCCAACGCAGCTAATGGCATCACTACTTTGTCGTACGTAGCAAGATCATTGATATTCAAGTAACCTGCATGCAATGTGGCAGCATTCGTCAAGTTTCTCACCGATTTCACTAAATAATCATCCTGATCTGACACAAGGACCAAGTATTTTTCAGCATCTGGAGCCAAAGTATGTAGAATATCGTAAATCATTCTGGTCTTAGGCTCGTCAATCACCATTTCGTCCACAACTACTATTTCTGAGTCAGATGCCTTCTCCGACAATGCACAACGCAACGCTGCCCTTCGCATTTGCCTGGGCATACGCTTACTCCAATTACGAATCCCAGGTCCATGAGCCTTTCCGCCCCCAACCCATATGGGAGACCTACGTGAGGCATGGCGAGCGCGCCCTGTACCCTTTTGCCTCCAAGGCTTTGCACCTCCACCGCGCTTTTCAGATCGAGTCTTCGACTTTCGACCCACCTGTCGTGCATTTGCCCTCTGCCTTATAAAGGCTTGATGCATCAGTCCTACGTTTATTGGTACCTCAAAAATGTCAGGTGGAAGTTCAACTGTGTCTACTTTCTCACCAGCAACATTATGGACGTCAACTTTCATTCGACAGACCCCATATCTCTCAACAAAACCAATAACATCCTACCCAAATTATGTGACATTTACTGTTTACGTCCCTCTTTAATGAGTACTATTCCCTGTACTGGACCAGGAACTGCACCTCGAACCCCAATGAGATTCCTTTCCACATCGACCAGAGCAACCATAAGGTTCTGAACTGTGACCCGCCCACCGCCCATCCTCCCGGGCATCCGCTTGCCTTTCAGTACTCTGCCTGGCGTGGTAGTAGCACCTATCGACCCTGGTGATCTCTGCCGATCAGATTGACCATGAGTTTTTGGTCCACCACGAAATCCATGCCTTTTCATGACACCTTGAAAGCCTTTTCCTTTTGCCTTTCCAGTAACATCAACGTAATCTCCAGATTCGAAAACATCTGCAGTCAATTTCTGACCTTCTTCTAGTTCAACACTGCTACCAATACGAAACTCGCGCAAAATCCGAAGTCCGGGCAAACCGTTCCTTGCTAGGTGTCCTTTCACACCGCCAGTGACTTTCTTAGCAATAATTTCTTCAAAACCCAACTGCACACTCCGGTACCCATCGGTACTCATGGTCTTGACTTGAGTAACAAAGCATGGACCACACTCTATCAATGTGACGTGCTCTACAGCTCCATCTTCAGCGAACACACTAGCCATACCTAATTTTCTGCCAATCAGTCCTTTCATAATATCAGAATGCCGACCTATATCTTAATCTCAATATCCACGCCGGCTGGTAAGTTTAACCGCATAAGTGTATCTATAGTATTAGAGTCTGGCTCAAGTACATCTATCAGCCTTTTATGCGTTCGGATTTCAAAATGCTCCTGTGATTTCTTGTCAATGAACGGACTCCTTATTACAGTAAATCTCTCAAGTCTAGTCGGTAACGGTACCGGACCGACAACTTTAGCGCCGGTTCTCTCAGCTGTAGTCACAATACGCCTGGCTGACTGGTCTAAAACCCGGTGATCATATGCTCTTAATCTAATGCGGATATTCTGGTTCGCCATAATTTATTTAGTTATTTCGGTGATTACACCAGCACCAACTGTGAGACCACCCTCACGGATAGCAAACTT
>DCAJ01000021.1:0-335 GCA_002311455.1 Anaerolineales bacterium UBA1136
CAATATAATATCTACCCACCTGATGAATACTACCTTCAAATCCACCGACTGCTCGTAACTTAGCATCTGGCTTAATAACTGCCATTCTTTGCAAATTCCTTTGAAAATACATATTTTGACCAGCCTGCACCAACCCATTTTCAAGCAACACCGCAAAGGATACACGACCCCTCCTGTTTTTCAAATCGCGCACTTCGAGTATATCAGGGTCATAATTTTCTGGTCGCACTGCATCTATTCTATGCTGTGCCATCTGAATATATTTACTGTCTGATTCTATGCCGAGCCAATCACGATGCAGCCGAGTCGCTACTACGCCTGTGGTGCCACTACCC
>DCAJ01000021.1:393-4481 GCA_002311455.1 Anaerolineales bacterium UBA1136
ACTACGCCTGTGGTGCCACTACCCGTAAAAGGATCTAAAACCAAATCTCCAGGATTGCTAGATGACAGTATTATGCGATACAGCAATGCTTCCGGTTTCTGTGTAGAATGGGCCGTATTGCCTAGTTTGTCGCGCAGCCTTTCCGGACCCTTTGCCAAAGGAATTATCCACCAGTCACTACGCATCTGTTTCCCTTCATTAAAACCTTTCATTGCCTGATGATTAAAGGAATATCTACTACCTTTCGAAGCGTTAGCCCATATCAGAGTTTCATGCGCATTAGCAAATCTCACTCCACGAAAATTTGGCATTGGATTTGTTTTAATCCATACAACATCATTTAATATCCAGTAACCAATATCCTGCATGATCTTTCCTACCCTGAATATATTGTGATAACTACCAATAACCCAAATAGATCCTGATGGCTTAAGTACATGCTTGCAGGCTGTTAACCATGCTGTAGTAAATTCGTCGTACGATTCAAAATTGTCAAATCTATCCCACTTGTCAGTAACACCTTCTACCCTTGTCATGTCGGGTCGATGAAGATCGTCTTCCAATTGAAGGTTATAGGGAGGATCGGCAAATATCAAATCGGCGGAAGCACGTGGCAACGACGATAAAACCTCAATGCAATCCCCTTCGATAATTCGATTTCGCTCAAATTTCATCTAGTCACCTCACTAAACAACTCCCAATCACAATCAAGTTCCTAAGATTATACTTCGCTAACATATCATATATAATCAATGCTTCTACAGGTCTAAATTCGTTATGATACAAATAGAAGATTGGTCCCAACAATAATTCAATAGCAATTAATCCGTAGTCATATTTGTATGTATTTTAACAGTGTTTTTGTATGGTAAAAGGAAACAATATAATGTTCTATATAGCCCCCGTGATAGCCATTGTTGGCGCAGTGAGCTATCACTATTTTATCAGACGCATACCGGCGTCAATAAATCCAATCGTCGCAGTGATGGCTATCTATGTTTGTGTTGTAATCCTAGGAGCCACTTTAATTCCATTCTTCCTATCAGAGGGCGGATTAGTTAAACATGTTCGTCAGTTAAACTGGATACAAATCGCAGTGGCCATTTCAGTGATAATGCTTGAGCTCGGCTTTATATTAATGTACAGGAACGGTTGGAACATAAGCACAGGAAATCTTGTCACAAGTGTATTTGCCAATACTGCACTATTAGCTATAGGCGCTCTACTAATAGGCGAAAAACCAACACCAACAAATCTATTAGGGGTATTCATCTGTATTATAGGAGTAGCTATGATTGGATATCGCCCATAAGGAATGTTACTGTCTACTGTGTCAGGGCAATGATAGAACTTACTCCCAGGCCCAATCCAATCAATTTTGTGACAGTAACCGGCTCACGATAAATCAATACAGCCAACACTACTGAAACAACCATACCAAGTCGCGATATAGGAAACATTATACTACCTGCACCACCCATGTTAAATGCTAGCAATAGTGCATACACTGCTATACCAGCTAGCACTCCCCCCAATGCCCCATATCCAATCATCTTATTAGACAAGGTAAATGCATGCCTATCTATAAAATGTATAATCAATCCCACAAATGCAAATGTTAAGCCTTCTACAATCATATAGCTAGGCGCATAAGCTTGGTTGGCACCAGCAACTTGCCACAAGAAACTTCCAATCCCGAACGCAAAAAGACTAAGTACAGCAAGTGATATAGATGTATTCATATTCCTCCAATGTAAAACATGTCATTCTTATATAGACATGATGCTTATACTGGGCCTTGATGCAAGTCGAATACTACAGAACAATCACAAATCAAGCCTATAAACCAACTTTCTACCACGATTCTTGTTACGATTCTAAGGAAGTATTTGTGAGAGAAACAATTTAGTTCGCGCGCTCTGCGGATTTTCAAATATCTGCTGAGGTGTCCCTTCTTCTACTACTTGCCCCTCGTCAAAAAACACCATCCTGTCACACACTTCACGAGCAAAACCCATCTCGTGACTTACTACTAGCATCGTCATGCCCGATTCTGCCAATTCTGTCATAACATCAAGTACCTCCTTGATCATTTCTGGGTCCAGAGCGGAGGTTGGCTCATCAAACAGCATAATCTTAGGCTGCATTGCCAGTGCACGAGCAATAGCAACCCTTTGTTGCTGTCCACCTGATAGCTGTCCAGGATATTTATCAGCCTCCTCCGGAATACCTACTCTATCAAGCAATTGCATAGCTGACTCTTCTGCTTGCACTTTAGACCACTTTCGAACATGGAGTGGTGCCAAGGCAATATTGCTTAAAACGGTAAGGTGCGGAAATAGATTAAATGCCTGAAACACCATACCAATTTCCTGTCTAATTGCTGCAATATTCTTTACATCATGTGTCAATTCAATTCCATCAACAATAATCTCCCCGCGCTGATGTTCCTCTAATCTATTTATCGTCCGTATAAAAGTCGATTTTCCAGATCCCGACGGACCAAATATAACAACTTTCTCACCCTTGTGAACCTCCATATCAATACCACGCAAAGCATGAAATTGACCAAACCATTTGTGCACGTCGCGAGCAACAATCATTGGTGTACTATCATCAACTTCGTGAACATTATTTTCATTCATACTACGTCTCCCTTATTCTTGTGTAGCTACTATCTTCAACAAACCGAGAATCACAATAGTTGAGGGTGGAATTGCGTAGACAGCAGCCTAATCAGCTGCACCCGGGATAGGGATAGTACTGAGCATACCTCCATCAACGTCTAAGATTAATCCAGTCAAGAAATCAGATGAGTCCGACAAGAAGAACATTATTGCATTGGCCACATCAGCTTCAGTTGCATTGCGATGCAAAGGAATATCAGCGGCCGTAGCTGCCTCAATTTCCTCCCGGGTCAAACCAGTAGCAGCTTTTTTCCCTAAATGCAACAACCCTGTATAGTGGCCTATATGCGCATGAGTTATCAATACTCCTGAAAACAGGCGTTTTTGGCGCAAATTCCTTCAATCTATATAATTGCTCTCGAAAATCAGGGGTATAATCCAACAGCCAGCTTTTACCAACTGCACGGTCAACCAGACCCATACATACCACAAACTGCCGTTTACTATAATCTCTTCTAGCCTCGCTGCAGTTTTGACATGTACAACCAGCCTGTGGAACACCAGCGTCTTGAGCAACGCCAAGCAGTACAGCCTGCAATTTACCTTTAGACATTACTCGATTCTATGGAACACTCTTTACACAATAAAATAACCATACTCAGAAACAGGAGATTCGACCAACAAAAATCACAAAAGTATTATTTCAAACATCTTAGTTCTATTTNNATTTTTAGATGCAATTAAGGTATTATCACAAGCGTATTGTACTACGTGAGCCTACACTTATATAGATTGACAAATAAAATACATGTATGGCCTCCAAAATAATGTATTGATCCCATAAACCATTAGCACCATACTTGCTCACCTTTTGGAACTGAGTGTATAGTTCTATAATACAGCTATCACAAAACGCTGTCTGACAACAGATACACTAAATAACCACCCTTATAGCAAAAGATGATAAAGAGGTAGCATATGAACAAGTACCACGCTTCACCATTTGCCAAAAGAACCCTGCGTGTATCTGGAGCGGGTGCGATACATGCATTACTACAAGCACGCGACTTAGAAAAACAAGGATTAGATGTCATTCATCTAGAAGTAGGCGAACTTGACCTTGATACTCCTCTACACATTGTAGAAGCAGCCGTTCAATCACTCCACAACGGACATACACGCTACTCGCCTACGCAAGGAACAGTGCAATTACGAGAGTCAATTAGCCACTACATAAACACTACTAGGGTCACTACTACTTCACCAAATAACGTCGTAGTAACTCCTGGAGTAAAAGGTGCAATATTCATTGCGATAATGGCTCTAATCGAGTCTGGCGACGAAGTCATCGTACCAGATCCCGGGTTTCCTTCTTATGCCGCAATCACTAGATTTGCAGGTGGGATACCAGTGTCCTGGTGTCAGAAAATGGAGCAGGATTTTATCTATGATATAGACCAA
>DCAJ01000021.1:4591-7035 GCA_002311455.1 Anaerolineales bacterium UBA1136
GATTTTATCTATGATATAGACCAACTATCCTCAATTATCAGTAACAGAACAAAAATCATTGTCCTTAACAACCCTAACAATCCAACAGGTACAGTAATGTCAAGACAGATTCTTGAATCCATCGCCGAAATAGCGCTCGAACACAACCTGTGGGTCATTTCCGACGAGATATATTCTCAGTTATATTTCAACGAAACCTTCCCAAGTTCAATCTTCTCAATACCGGGAATGTCAGAGCGCACCATTCTTATGGACGGATTTTCCAAAGCCTATGCAATGACTGGTTGGAGATTAGGATTTGGCATATTTCCTGACAACATGATAGAGCATGTGTGTTCTATGATGCTAAATGATTATTCGTGCCTGCCTGAATTTGTACAAGATGCAGGAACCACCGCTCTACAAGGTCCTCAGGCGTGCGTTGATATGTTCCGAAAAGAGTTAAAAGCCAGAAAAGACCTAGTTGTAAATGCTATAAATACTATTCCACATATATCCTGTTTTGAGCCTGCAGGAGCACTATACGTAATGATAGACATATCCCAATTGGGCGGTATATCGTCTCAACAATTTGCGGAGAAATTGTTGCTGAACGGGGTGTCTTTATTGCCCGGCACAATGCTAAGCCAAACCGGGGACAATCACATACGCTTAGCGTACACTACCAATCAAAGCAATCTATCTACTGCGATGCACCGACTTGATTCAACCATATCAAAAATCACTAGCTCATCTTAAGCCATCCTGCCCAATATTCCTGAAATAAGCTTTAGAATTTTTGGCGCAATAACTTTACCCACTTTTAGTACCTCATCAAGAGTTGTATAGCTCGTGCCATCTAAGTTGGCTTTATTGGTAATACCCGATATCCCAAGAACTTTTATGCCGCCATGCCGAGCAACAATCACTTCAGCCACTGTAGACATACCTACTGCATCCGCTCCAATTTTCTGCAGCATGCGATATTCAACTGGAGCCTCTAGATTTGGCCCCGCCAAACCCGCATATACTCCCTGATGGACATGAAAATCATAACTAGCAGCTACTTCTACAGCAATCTGTCGAAGATCGGGGTCGTATGCATTCATCATGTCAGGAAAGCGTGGGCCAAACTCATCAATATTAGGACCACGCAAAGGACTCAACCCACCCATCCCAATCAGATTGATATGATCCGATATCAACATCAAATCACCTGGACTAAATTCAGGGTTTATTCCACCAGATGCATTAGTAATAAATAAGGTGTCAATATCTAGCACCTGCATTACTCTTACAGGAAATCCGACATCAGACATACTGTATCCTTCGTAATAGTGTGATCTTCCTTGCATAACCAGAATAGATCGACCTTCTAATTCTCCTATCACCAATCTACCGGCATGGCCTTCCACCGTAGATGTGGGCCAGTTAGGCAGTGTGTTATAAGGAAACATATCAGCGTCCTTTATATCAGAAGCAAGTGCACCTAATCCAGTGCCTAAAATAATCCCGAGTTTTGGACGATGTTTTGTTTTGGATACAATTATCTGAGCTACATCATTATAGTCTTCAAACGAATAATATTCTTGACTCATAATTATTATTTTAGCCCATAATTAACCAGTAAATTTAAACACAATTTATTCCCGCGTGTGCCAGTAGGCAAGACCAATAAACAATATTTGAAATGGTAATCTTCCCCAAGCAACAAACGGTGTAGTACCTATAGCCTCGCCATTTGTTTGAGCTAGATATATGTTAGCTGGAAATACCGCCACAAGGAGCAGAATCAATCCCCATCCTGCGTAAATACGAGTGTATGGATGTAGTAACATTACTCCAAACACAATCTCAAAAAAACCGCTTATATATACCAGGGGCAGCGGAAAGGGTAAGTAAGGTGGCACAATCTGCAAGAACCACTCCGGTGATATAAAATGCTGCAATCCGGTACCTGCATAAAACACGCTCATGATGATAATGCTGACCGATTTTGTCTTTTTCATTAGCGTTCACAAAATACAATTGTGTGCAGAACACATCGACAATGCACACAATTCCAATACACAAGTAACGTCATACTATTATACTTGGCTAACGCACTTATCCAAGCTGAGTATATATTTAACTTACAAGAATACAATTCCTACAAGACCATAACGTATGAAGATTAGACATCTAAATTAATTGGTACAACACGAATTTACGACAGAGACATAGAAGATTTCGCCAAGACTATTCCTATTGTAGATTCCTCTAACATTAAGAAAACAAGAGATGCTGTTAGAGACTACAGGGTATATCTCGCATCTAAAGGTTATGTACGCCCTAGTGATGATGGCGTTAAGGAAACAGAGATGCAAATTCCTGGACCAGCAGGCGCGCCAGATATTCCAATCCGTATATATATCCCAAAGAATCTTCAATGCCTTACTTCAGCCTACTTAAATTTTTATGGCGGT
>DCAJ01000021.1:7069-8635 GCA_002311455.1 Anaerolineales bacterium UBA1136
ATTTTTATGGCGGTGGATTCGTGTTTGGAGATCTAGACTCTGAACATGCGCGCGCTACAAATATCCATATCCTGCTGCGGTTGACGATTGCTTCACTACTTTGGAGCGGTTAACAAATAATGCTAAAGACATGAATATAGATACTTCCAAAATAGTAGTCGGCGGAGGAAGCGCAGGTGGCAACCTTGCAGCTGCAGTAGCACTAATGGCTCGTGATAGAGGTGGTCCACACATTTGCTACCAGATGCTGATCTACCCGGCACTTGATGATCGAGCAGACACGCAATCTATGTCCGCCGGTACCGACACATATGTAATCACGTCGCAAAACACATTAGACATGTGGAACTATTACCTAGATAGCGACCGCACTAATGTGCCATGCTATGCCGCTCCATCACGAGCGTCGGATCTATCCGGACTACCACCGGCCTATATCATGACTTGTGAACAAGATCCACTACGTGATGAGGCCATAATATACGCAATGAGATTAATGGAAACTGGCGTCCCTGTAGAATTACACAATTACCCTGGCACTGTCCATGGATTCGATTATCTGATACCGTCTGATATATCTAAACGTGCGATTCGAAACGAGCTAATAATG
The DNA here is from genome assembly GCA_002311455.1 of Anaerolineales bacterium UBA1136. Taxonomy (GTDB): domain Bacteria; phylum Chloroflexota; class Anaerolineae; order Anaerolineales; family UBA11657; genus UBA11657. The sequence continues at coordinate 7,680 of DCAJ01000021.1, forward strand.
TTTAGAAATGCTGTGCGTAATAATCATTAATTAGCTAATAGTATAACAGTCTGCCAGGAAACACTGTCTTCAGCATTAACAACAACTCTGTAGGCTCCTTCTTCAATTAAGACCGTCTCATAAGTAACTAGGGCAACTGTGGGTGGACCACCATATAAACTACTTGTATCAGTACCACTATCAATAGACACATTTAGTACCCCGCCTGTCGATGCTATAGCAATTATGAAACCTTCGGAGTCTCAAACATCTCAGTGGTTAATGAGCCTATCCCATCATATGAAACCAAAATCTGACGATCTGATGCTATTGCTGCTACACCAGGCAACTTCTCAACTTCAGATGACTCTACAACTTCTTTTTGCACGGTTTGACCTTCAACTATCCGACCTGAAGCTACATCTGGATAAATCTCCTCATTAAGACGCACATACTCCATGGTTTGATCATCGCCACTACCGCTAACAAACCTACCATCTTCATCGCAATTTAATGGTTCCTGTTCTCGCTCCGTTTCTGAAATTATATAATCTGAGCGAGTATATTTGCCATCTATACTATAAACACTAAACACTTCATCTGTCATAGGTCGAAAATAGAATGGTGAAAACTAGTAATCTGACAGCCGACAGTCATCCTACCATTCCTCTACGATCTGCCTCTGAATTACACATTGAAGGTATACCAAGGCCATCCGTATGCTGAGTAACGCTAATCTCAGGTAAACCAAATCCTATTAACTCACCAGCCTTAACTCTAAATCCTGGCTCGGCTTAGCTTGCAAGTCCCATCATCATTAGCCTACCATCGCTAGTGCCCACGGCTTTCAATATACTTATCAGAGGATTAAGATGAAAATGCCGTATCCATACACTAGGTGATCGATTGGGCCTAATAAATATATTCATATCCCTATAATCCTCGGGAGGTTCAAGGCCTGTCGCCCTTCTGTAATC
>DCAJ01000021.1:8742-13712 GCA_002311455.1 Anaerolineales bacterium UBA1136
GAACACTGACTTACTGAGTCTGTAAAATCGTGACCTGCCGCAGATCTAAACCGAGAAATAGACGGAATGTTGGTGATATCTACATGCGGAGCCGTAACGAACATTTCCATATCAATATTTGATGCTTCAGAACCACCTACAGTCGTACTATCACTATCATCATCCACAGCATTGCTACTGATTTCATCTTGTTCACTGCTTTTCGTCTGCAACACAACTCGCTCAGGTGTTGATGTCACTAGAACTTCCTCAAGCCGCTGTTCAGTTACCTTCAATTCACTATCAACCATCACTGTCGGAGTCTGCATCGTCTGTTCAAACAACTTTTTGGACAGATCAGCATCATCTTCCGTACTGTCTAACTCTTGACCAGTTTCCAGATCCTGCATTTCAGTATGAACCAAGGCGTTTTCTAACTCATGTTCTCTAAGATTGTTTGTAATTTAGTTTTGCTGATTATCTATATCTTTAGTAGCACATGCCGCCAATCCCCATGCCAAGCAACATATAAGCCCTTGTTTTATCGACAAATTAGTTAATGCATTAGTGTTACGTAATTTCATATACTGTCCTAGCGACCCAGTGCCAAGCTAATCATGACGAAAACATATATCCGCCAGACAATGCTTTTAGTGTCTAATTCTGAATCTTCCGCTACTCTCTCCAGTATCTATCCGCTTAGTATCAAGTTTGACAACCTTAGCGTGAATTGGCCCACGCTCCAGATATAGAATAAATTTATCTAGAGATCCTTCCTTACCCTGTGCCTCGAGATGCACTGTTCCATCCCTGTTGTTTCTCACCCATCCTTCCAGACCAAGTTCATTGGCCTGAAGCGCCGTGTGATACCTGAATGCAACTCCTTGAACCTTACCTGTTACCACAGCCTCAATTCGTTTGATCGTATCACTCATAACCATACCTACAACATACTATAGACACAACCTCCTAACCACAGAGCATCCTTCTAGAACATTAGAAACACAATAATCAGCAACAGTATCTCCCTCACCTTCATGCCTCACTAGTATTGTCATCATACCTAATGATTTGGCCATCTGAAGGTTACGCTCTTGATCATCAAGGAACACGCATTCAGACGGCTCTGATGCAAGATGTTCAAACAACGCATCGAAAGATCCCTTCGCTGGCTTTGGTATGAATCTACTCGCATACACATCAACAACTACTGAAAAGTACTGCTCTATTCCTAGAGCCCTAAGTACGTTAGTAGCATGATTCTTATCAGAATTAGTAAAAACCGCCTTATCTAAAGGCAATACTTCCATCTCCTTAATAAGATCAATATTAGTGCCTATATAATTACTGTAAGGAACATTATGTACATATTTTACGTATCCATCTGTATCGAAGTCTTTATAATCATTTTGCAATCCGGCTAAACTAGTACCATATTTATGAAAATAAGCTTCACGCTGAGACGGAGCCTCATCTTCTGGAACCCCGATTACTTCAATCATATATTGATGTATTCGATCCCGCACTTCAAACCATAATCCGCAAGAAGCAGGATATAGAGTGTCATCTATATCAAACACTGCCCATTTGTATTGTCTTTTCATACATTTTCCTATTCAACCACAGATATTTTACTCAAAATCAATCGATCAATCCCATCTTGCTCCCCAACCACCCTCAATCGCTCACCATCGTCAATTGAATACATGCCGATTGCGAGAGTATAGTCTCCAATCCCGATATCGCCTGGAAGCGCTACACCATGCATATCAGTAATTACTTGGTTACTCGTCCATGTATTAGTCGGTATACTTCCACCTACAGGTTCACTATCATGCTGGGCTAATGGAGGTGAATTATCATCAACATACACATGCACAAATACCTTATACCTAGAACTTATCTCTCGAACAGCACTCCAATCAAGTATCACCTGTATTACGTCTCCAGGCTTGAATACTTGTTTATTTAGGCCATATCGTTCAAGTCTCACTATTCCACCAAAAACCATGTTGATGTCCTCCATCCGACTTTCTTCAGCTACATAGTATTCCATCAATCTGACCTGGCCATACCAACTTTCCGATGTCTTGAAAGTGTTTGAATTCAGCCAGCTTTCAACTACATCATCAGGGTCAGACTGCTCATTCCCCCAGAACACACCCATCAATCGAGAATGTTCAGATGCTATCTTTTCGAGCTCAAGAACTTGAGCCCCAGCATCCAATGGTCGCGTACGAGCAACTGGAAAAACATGCGTCATAGTTGGATAATAGTATTCAATAACCTCCGCTTGGTTAGGAGCATTCAACAGTACCGCATCTCCATCTCTATAATTGTCAAGTATATCTGCTACTATTGCACGATAATCATCACGCCGATAATATTCATTGTGATACAAGTTATCAAGAGACAGATATGTATAATTAAATACAACTGCGATAGTAAATAAAGCCAAAACGCGGCCTGGAATTTTGAAATCCTCTATCAAACACGCAAAACCATTAGCCGCAATAATTGCTACAGCTGGCACAGCCAAAACTAGAAATTTCGAGAATGCTTCGCTAAAAAGTCCAAACCCTATAATTAGACCTGCTGGCGTTATTATCCAGAGCGTGATCCAGACGATACGCTCATTAGCTAGCCCAATTACCACAATAGTTCCCAGACACACCACCCCAAGTATAGTTTCTGCAGCTTCTATCGTCGGTCCTAGAGAGAGCCAGGTCCACACGTCCCAAACAGCAATTGCCATCGGCAAATGAACTCTTTCAGCAGGCCAAGAAGTTAAATGATCCATTGCAATCGACAACCAAGGCATATAAAGTATTAGTATGCCAATCTGAAGAGATATCCATTCTAGTAGCATACTTCTCCTGTCTTTGTTACTAATTCTTACTAGCTCATAAGCAAATGCTAAATTGATCGCAAACAGAATAAACCCAAAGGAATAATGAACATATAGTCCTGCTGCAGCGCATATCACAAATGAGATATGCCAAAAGTTGATGCTAGAAAAACGATTCATCTTTCTGAAATTAATCAGTCTCATACTAATGTACATTAGTATGAGACCCAACAAGGTACACAACATATACATCCTCACCTCTTGTGAGTAGTACACTAATCCTGGGTGTATAGCCCCGATAATTCCCGCCAAAACACCAACAAGATACTTACCAAGTCTGTATCCAATCAAATATATGCCGCTAACAACAACTACACCAGAAAAAGCCGACAAGCTTCGTAACCCGAATTCGGAACCACCAACCATTCCAGCCCATACTCTCAAAAGCAGATAATATGCTGGCGGATGCACATCCGCGGCTGCCGCTGACAGTATCTCCCTTGAACTACGCAGAATCATCCTTGCAGAATTGCCTTCGTCATACCAGAGAGATTGCGAATCGATCAAATGGAACCTTAGGTAGGTAGCCAAAAGCATCACAATCACTATGACTGCAAGTCGGACAGCTAATCCAATATTCTCTTCAAGTTTGTCAATCAAAGGAACCTTGGTTATCGCGGCTATCTATATAGTCTTTAACGCTATAATAAACTGGCATAAGTTTGAAGTCAGGATCTGCCATGCGGAAGTAATACCAGCTCTGGTTAACTTCAGTATCAGACGCACGTTTAAAATACCAAAAGTTCACAACTCCGATCCATGGCCACTCGCTACTCACACGCTCATACGCTAATGGCGCCCAACGTGCCTGCTGCTCCAACGTAACCTGCCCATAAGTAGCATGCATATTACTATCAGATGGCAGAGCATTCCAGTTCATTTCACTTATCCAGATCGCTTTGTCTTCGTCGTTATGCCCAACCATAATGTCACGTATATATTCGTTGCGCGCAAAATTGATCACACCAGGGCGCATTCTATGGTCGGTTGGACCTGACCATAGCCCATAGCCTTGAACAGACATTATGTCAAAACACTCACCTGCACCTGCCTTATACATTCTTTCTAAGTATATAAAGTCGTTTAGATCCCTATCTGTAAGAGATACAGTTGGAGCAAGTGCCGCCGACAGCACTATTGCATCAGCATTGGTATCTTTAACTGCTTGATACGCTACACATAACAACTCCGAATAATCCTCAGGACTGACAGGTTGCTCACCCCACTCTGGATAAATATTTGGCTCATTCCAGATTTGATAGTAGGACACATCATGTTCATATCTCTCAACTAAAGTAGAAACATAATCAGCAAAATCAGTGTAAGAGTCAGGTGGTGCAAATGCTCCCTGAACATTCCCACTATCTCGAGCCCACTCCGGAGGAGAAGATAACCTTGCTATGATCTCTATATCATATTGTCTCGCTAATCCAACAATATGATCATACTTGCTCCAGGCATCGACACTACTCCCTGACCTACGATCATCAAAATCACCCTTAGCATGAACTTCTATATCGGCCCAGGGAAATTCCTGTCGTATCCAACCAAACCCTGCATCAGATATGAGCTGCATTTGTCGTTCCCTTTTGTGTAATTCAACCTCTTGCTCTAGAAATGTGTTTATTCCAAATGGGCTCACATTGGCCATAGTTGGTATAGATTCTGGGGCCAGATCCGGTCTTTGACGTAAGTACCCTCCACCTAATTGCCCCAACCCCCTTATTTGCGCGGACAAATTCTCTTCACCTGTTAAATCAAAAGCCCAATTATCAGTGTATCCAAATGAACCATTAATGTTAGCACTCACGACAATCAATGACACCAAAGCAACTAATAGTCGCATTATGAGCCTAGACCTCATAATCGCACTAAAAGTCCTGATTAGATTTTTTATCATTTACGCAGTGCAACAATAGAGTCTCTTAGAAACATATTTCTTGAGCAAGATGATTAGACATAACTACCATATTTACGGTGCCAGACGCTCTATGCTCCAGATGCCAGTATCATCAAGATTGTATCGAAATCGGTCATGCAACCTATCAGTACGCCCCTGCCAAAACTCGAGTGATTCCGGTAC
>DCAJ01000021.1:13798-14187 GCA_002311455.1 Anaerolineales bacterium UBA1136
TACCAATCGATACCCACCCCAGTTACTAGGTCTTTCAACTGACTTTCCTTCGTATTTCTTAGCAACTCTTCTATATCTATCTTCTAATTCAGCCCGATTCTCTATTCGCTTACTTTGTGGTGAAGCTACCGCTCCAATTTGAGCTCCTCTAGGCCTACTATCAAAATATTTATTCGACTCATTCGGCGACAACTTTTCTACATTGCCACAGACCCTAACCTGTCTTTTAAGATTTTCCCAGTAGAACAAAATTGAAGCTCCAGGATTATCCTCAATCTGGCGGCCTTTCTCACTATGATAATTACTATAAAATACGAATCCTTCATGCGTAATACCCTTAAGCAGAACAGTACGGATAGAAGGTAATCCATCAGCACCAGCTGTAGCAA
>DCAJ01000021.1:14210-15623 GCA_002311455.1 Anaerolineales bacterium UBA1136
ATAATTTGCGCATATAAACGTAATCGCCCGAACACTGTTGGGCACACTGAGTATCCCTATGTTAACTTGCTCAGCAACTCTGCCTTGAAACATCAAACTATTTATCTCTGATGGTAACATGCGAAGCACGCCAAGTTTCCTAACTTACACTAGTACGTACATCCTCCAATTTTCCTGCCGACATAAGCTTGGAACTCTTCTGTTCAATGAAGCGCGCATATTCTTCCATCAGTATCACACCTGGCTTCCGAAAATCAAAAACCTCTGGCTGATCACGAAAGAACTCACGATGCACTCTGGTCCAGACCAACCTACCATCCGTATCGATATTCACCTTAGTAACTCCTAGTCGAATAGCCTGAGCAAATTCATCTTCGTCAACACCACGAGCCGAACTATCAAGCTCACCTCCAGCTGCATTTATACGATCAACTTCTGATTTCGGAACAGAACTGGACCCATGCATTACTAATGGAAAGTTAGGTAGTCGCTCTTGAATGGCTGCAATTCGGTCAAAATGTAGTCCTTGCCCACCGACAAATTTATAAGCTCCATGACTTGTACCTATTGCAACTGCAAGACTATCGCACTCAGATGCACTTACAAACTCTATAGCCTCATCAGGATCAGTCAACAATGCGTGTTTTTCATCTATGTTTATATCCTCTTCCACTCCACCCAACATCCCAAGCTCCGCTTCGACACTAATCCCTCTCTGATGTGCCTTGTTTGAAATCCGCCGGGTAATAGCAATGTTATCCATAAACGACTCATGTGACGCATCAATCATCACCGAGCTATAGAATCCTGACTCGATACATTCGTAGCATGTCTGCTCGTCACCATGGTCTAAATGTACCGCAAAAATATTGTCAGGATACATTTTCTCTGCAGCAAGTATGATATTCTCAATCATCGTCACTCCTGCATAATCTCGAGAACCTTTAGATATCTGTACGATAAACGGTGCTTCGGCCCGAGCATTACCTTCGAAAAGACCAATAGCTTGCTCCATGTTATTTATGTTATAAGCTCCTACAGCATATATGCCATATGACAGTCTAAACAAGTCAGTAGTAGTTACTATCATAGTCACCCTCCAATTAATCAGGCAATTAAGTAAATTTCCAACTCAGACCTCTACTGCTTTTCTTATTTCTGCAATATTATTTTGAATAGATTTTTCACCACCGAATATAGCACTACCTGCCACAACTACGCTAGCTCCAGCCCTGACTACAGACTTAACATTAGACGCTTTAATCCCACCATCAACCTCTAACTCCGCTTTGGAGCCAATTTCGTCTAGTAGCTTCCTTAAATCTGCTATTTTATTCGTCATTTCAGGAATAAATTCTTGGCCATCAAAACCCGGATTGACTGACATCACAAGGGCCAAATCTACATACGGAA
>DCAJ01000021.1:15683-18058 GCA_002311455.1 Anaerolineales bacterium UBA1136
GGAAGCACAACACTAATCTTATCCAGTTCCGTACCAGGGTTTAGCGTAATACCAGATCGCACTCCAAGAGATCGTATCATTTCAACTGTATCGTCTAATCTTCCGCAGCTTTCTACATGGACTGTAATAACATCAGCGCCAGCATCAGCAAATTCCTTTATGTAACTATCCGGATCCGTAATCATTAGATGTACATCCATGACAGCGTTATATTTAACCAAAATAGGCTTTAGTGAAANNCGGCACGAAATGACCGTCCATCACATCTACGTGCACAAATTCACAGCCTTCTTGAAGACATGCCTCCACTTGCTGGCCAAGACAAGAAAAATCAGCTGAAAGTATCGATGGTGCCAATTTAAAGGTTGACATTGATCATATTATCAACAAGACGGTTTCAGCCACCTTCTCAGCAGTAAGTCCTAGATGCTTATACACACTGTCAGCAGGAGCAGACGCTCCAAATCTATCTATAGCGATAACCTTACCCTGTTCGCCAACAAACCTATCCCATCCAATACTCACTCCAGCTTCTATTGCTACCCGGGCCTTGATGTCACTAGGTAGCACATGCTCACGATAGTCATTGGATTGCTCATCGAAAATCTCAAAGCTAGGCATTGACACCACTCTTGCATCAACACCTCGATCATGCAGTATTGTGCTGGCATCCAACGCAATGTGTACTTCTGAACCGGTACTCAAAAGTATCGCCTGAGTCTCTTTAGCAGACTCTTTCAGCACATATCCTCCCAATGCTGTACCGCCAGCATCCTGCAAAGAAGTGGCACTATTCCGATGTAATACTGGCAATTTTTGTCTGGTCAACAACAAAGCGCTAGGACCATTATGTCTATTAATAGCAATTTTCCAAGCCTCCACAGTCTCAGTAGCATCAGCAGGCCTAATTACAGTTAATCCTGGAATAGATCGCAGCGATAACAGCTGCTCAATTGGCTGGTGAGTAGGTCCATCTTCACCGACTCCTATAGAGTCATGTGTAAATACATATATAACATGCAAACCCATCATAGATGCCAATCTGATCGCCGGCCGCATATAGTCCGCAAATACTAAAAACGTTCCTCCGTATGGAACCAATCCTCCATGTAGTGCAATACCGCTCATGATTGATCCCATAGCATGTTCTCTAACTCCATAGTAAATGTAAGTACCAGAGTGATGCTCAGAATCAAGTATAGTTTGACCGTCCACTAGGGTATTGTTAGAGCCTGTTAGATCTGCCGATCCGCCAATCAAATTTGGAAATTCACTAATTACACCCTGGAGCATAGACCCGGACGCAGCCCTTGTTGCTATTGATTCGACATCTGCAAAGTCTGGCAGTACATCGAACAAATCTTCAGAATATTCTCCAGCTACAAATCCCGAGAATTCGACTGCCTCTTTTGGATATTGCTTTCCGTATTGGTCGATTGTTTTGTTCCAATCTTTTCGAACAGACGACCCTCTACGAGCTGCCTCAACTAAGGGTTTCTTAGCTTCTGTATCTATATAGAAATCCTGATCCACAGGCAATCCTAAGACCTTCTTGGTCAATACAATCTCTTCTTCCCCCAAAGGCTCACCATGAGCCTTTGCTGTTGATGCACGATTAGGACTTCCATAACCGATAGTGGTACTACAAGCAATTAATGATGGTTTATTAGTCGCTAATTTAGCTGCCGCAAGAGCATCAGACACACCTTTGTATGAATGACCATCAGCCGTTGAAGTATGCCATCCATACGCTTCAAACCTACTTATCACATCATCACTAGTTGAAAGTTTGGTCTCTCCATCTATAGTAATTTTGTTGTCGTCCCATAGCACGATCAATTTTCCAAGCTCATTATGTCCTGCAAAAGAACAAGCCTCATGTGAAATACCTTCCATCAAGCACCCATCTCCCGTTACAACATATGTATAATGATCTATTATTGATATTCCAGACCTATTAAACCGAGATGACAACCACCTCTCAGCCATTGCCATACCCACTGCATTAGCGAGGCCCTGTCCTAGTGGTCCAGTAGTAGTCTCAACTCCCGGAGTATGACCATATTCAGGGTGTCCGGGGGTAATACTACCCCACTGTCTAAACTCCTTGATATCCTCCAAGGTAACTTCATATCCGCTAAGATGCAATAATGCATACAACAGCATACTGCCATGCCCAGCTGACAGCACAAATCTATCACGATTTATCCAATTCACATCACTAGGGTCAAAACACATAAACTGTGACCACAATACAACCGCCGCATCAGCCATACCCATAGGCAGGCCGGGATGCCCTGAATTTGCCCGCTGGACAGCATCCATAGCTAGTCCACGAACTGTGTTAGCACATCTGCGGAGATCTTCAATATTTA
>DCAJ01000021.1:18100-19955 GCA_002311455.1 Anaerolineales bacterium UBA1136
AACTCCCATCACCCATCCTTTACCCTCCTATAACCATCAAATGAGAACCCTATTCAATATACAGCAGCATTATAGCGGAAGTATCAATAACCGATATGTCTTAATTGATTGCTATCATTTCGCCAGTCGGGCTGCACTTTCACAAAAGTTTGCAAATTAACAGGCTGGCCAAGCATCTTTTCAATCTGGCGCCTAGCTCTAATCCCAATTAACTTAATCATGCTCCCATTTTTGCCAATCACAACACCTTTATGCCTAGCATTCTCCACTATAAGAGTTGCTATCACCTCTGTCTTATGCCCTTCGTTTTCCACGAATTCTTCAATAATCACAAAAACCCCATGAGGAATTTCATCCCTAAGATAATATAACGCCGATTCCCGCAATAATTCACCCGACAATTCCTTCATACTCTTATCGGTAATCTGGTCTTCGTCATAATACCTAGGACCAATAGGCAACAAATCAACGATCTCCTTCTTAACTTTTCCAATATTGTCTCCCCGCACAGCTGACACAAGCATCCATGATGCCTGAGGACATAATGTGCGATACATATTTGTGTGATTTATTACGTCTTGCGCACGCAATAAATCACTTTTATTCATAGCTATTAGCACCTTACATGATTCATTGATTTGCACAATTAATTGAGAAATACGCCTCTCAGCAGTGCCAGGCTTCCTCGACACATCTACGATCCACAACACAATATCGGCATCTTGTATCACAGCCCTTGCAGCAGCCAGCATGTTTTTATCCAGCACATGACGGGGACGATGAATTCCTGGTGTGTCAAACAATAATACCTGCGCATTTTCACTAGTAAGAATACCAAGCTGTACTTCCCTAGTAGTTTGAGGTTTAGAAGAAACTATTGCAATCTTTTGACCAAGAAAGGCATTAACCAGTGTTGACTTACCAACATTTGGACATCCAACGACTGCTACAAGACCAGATTTATGCATAGTATTGTTAAACATTTTTTACACGCTTACTAAAACCGCCGGGGTCTATTGACCCACCAAGACTAACAATAGCATTCACTTGTTCGCCTGGAAAACAACTAGGATCACCATTAACATACACTACAGGAAAGACACTTAAATCCAGATCTCTGAGCATACATGTATATTTTGTACCATCAAATCTAACACCATCAACATCTGCCCGAGGTTGAGCCAAGCCTTTTTTGACTATCCAGTCATCTGAACTCATACCCAAACACACTACCCCATAATCACTAACAGCCTTCACAGGGAATATAGTACCCTGTACCTCAACAACATCTAAACCATAGCCTGCATACGTCAGCGGACCAACAACTGTGTATTGCCTACTTTCAACCTGTTCCGAAGCAGCTCCATACAAGTGAAAATTGCAACATTGATGTTTCACTAAACAGCACTGCAATTGTTCTATAGGCGGAGAATATTGTTTCATCACAGTTTCTTCTCGGACCAAGATGGTAACTTGTAGTATAGTAATGAATACTACATCAGAATCCCATTGCGCTCAGGGTCTGCAATGTCGCCCTTACTGATGCAACCGATCTGCTAAACATCTCTTTCTCGTTTTTGTCTAAATCCACTTCGACAACCCTTTCAAGGCCATTGGATCCAAGAATAGCAGGTACACCAACAAATATATCGCTCATTCCATATTCGCCTTGCAAATAAGCTGTTACAGGAAGAACACGCCGCTGATCTTTTAAAATTGCCTCAACCATCTGTGCTACGCTAGACGCCGGAGCATAATACGCTGATCCATCTCCAAGTAATCCCACTATCTCACCACCGCCTTTGCGAGTTCTAGTCACTATCGCATCTATTGTATCTTCTTCCAAAAACTCATG
>DCAJ01000021.1:20078-21772 GCA_002311455.1 Anaerolineales bacterium UBA1136
GGTACCATGTCATCACCATGACCACCCAATACCATTGCCTGCACATCGCGTACTGATACTCCAGCCGCCTCAGCAATAAATGACCTGTATCGAGCAGTATCGAGAACCCCTGCTTGTCCGATAACACGTTCTCTCGGAAAACCTGATATTTTGTGTCCCAAATACACAATTGCATCCAATGGATTAGTAACAAAAATCAATATGGTTTCGGGCGATCTATTCACAATTTGTTCAGTCACCTGTTTGGTAATGTTAGCGTTGGTACTAATCAGGTCCTCCCGCGACATACCGGGTTTTCTGGGAATACCAGCCGTGACTACAACCACATCAGACTCTGCAGTATCATCATAATCGGCAGTACCAATTACGCGAACATCTGATCCCTCCACCGGTGTAGATTCAGCCAAATCAAGTGCCTTGCCCTGTGTCTTGGACTTCAAGCTTTCTATATCAAGCAATACTACATCTGCCAATTCCTTTGCAACTAATATGTGGCCTACGGTTGAACCTACAAACCCAGATCCCACTATAGATACTTTCTTACGCACCGTACCACCTCCCTATAATTAACGGACAACTTCAAAACTCACAGATCGGCTCCTACGAAGTAACAGACATCGATTGATCATCTTCAGCGGATTGCATTGCAACAAAAGCAGCAATAGCTACAGCCAACATATCTTCGTCAGGCTCTCTTGTAGTCAATCGCTGCAAAGCTATACTAGGCATCATAAGAATACGTACAATTGGAATATGTACGTGCTTAGCAGTATATCTTATGTACTCGTATGATATTGAGGCAAGTACAGGCAGAAGACATAGTCTAGAGACTATTTTCCACAGCAATGGCATAGGCCCCAGAATAGAAAATATTAGTACGCTAAAGACCACTACCACCAATAGAAAACCTGTTCCACACCGTGGATGTTCCTTTGGAAAGGATGCCACGGAACCGGGCGTCAGGTCTGCGTCCGATTCATAGGCATTGATGGTTTTGTGTTCAGCTCCATGATAACCATATATTCTGCGAACGTCAGGCATTAGTCCTATGGCAGATACATAGCCTATCAATAAACCTAAGCGCACTAGACCTTCAAGTAGGTTTAAGGGTAGCCCGGATATACCAACCATATTCTCACCAGCTTGCACCACTACAGAAGGTAACACAAAGAAAATACCTATACCAACCCCCACTGAAATTAGAATAGGTCCCCATTCCAAAGGAGCCTCATACTCAGCCTCCTCCCCTATCGCAACAGATGCTGAATACATTAGGCTGCGTACTCCCAGACCAAATGCGTCAACCAGTCCAACAACACCACGAATGAAAGGTGTTCGAGCAAACTTGCCTCTAAGAGGACCACTTAATTCCTTTTTAAATAATTCGATGTTACCGCCAGGATTTCTCACAGCAACTGTCATGAAACGTTTGCCACGCATCATGACACCTTCAACTACTGCCTGCCCACCATAAACATTCATTCTATCATTCAAAATCTGCTCCCTTGCGCTAAATCGCGCGACGCTTAATCATATCAAAGAAATTCTACAATTCGATCTATAGAGCGTCAAGTGAGACTGGCGCCCATCCTAACCGCAAAACTCCTGGACCAATAATTATACTTAGCCGCACGCTAAATTTCAAAAGGAAATTTTACTAAGTATGCGCTCACAACATTGATGACGTATTGGTA
>DCAJ01000021.1:21833-22850 GCA_002311455.1 Anaerolineales bacterium UBA1136
GTAGGTGTAGCATGACTAATATACCTAATACCGGCGAATTGTTCGCCACCAACCAAGTATCACCCGATACAGAACGTTGTTACAAGTACCAAATGCGCAATTTCGCAGAATGGATGTTGGAATCACAGGATAAAGTAGATATGGATCAAGTAACTACTGCAGATCTGTTGGCCTACCGCCAATCTATACAACATCTGACCGCATCTACCCAGAATAGATACCTGGCGGTGATCAAATCGTTCTTCAACTGGGCATTAAATATGGAACTAATAACTAAGAACCCAGCTGAACGTTTGAAACTTCCCAAAGCAGTCAAGAACAAAGCACCAGTGTATCTGACACTAGCTGAAACCGTTAGATTGATAGCTACCGCAACACTATCCCAGAGATATAGCTTTACTCTGGTGCCTTGCCTATAGATTGCGTATAGCGGAAGTTCAGGCACTGCAAATTGGCGATATCGCCCCACCCACTGGCGCTGGATCAGCATCAATAACAGTGGTTGGTAAAGGCACTAAATCACGTACTTTACCCTTTTGTATAGAAGCTTCCAACACTATATCTTCATATATAGATAATCGTACCACTGGGCCAGTATTTTTAGTGCTAGATGGTTCTAGACCCATTACATCAAGGGCAATCCAGGATAGATTCCAAACTAGATGTAGAAAGGCTGGCATTCCCAAAGAAAAACACTTCCCACACTGCATGCGGCATGGTTTCGCGACTAGGATGCTGTTTGATACTGAAACTATCGGCGGAATCTATTCGGTGTCCAAATTATTGGGCCATTCTAGGGTAAGTACTACTGAAATGTATCTGCATTGCTCACAGCATCAGTTAGAACAGGCTATGCTTGCAGACNNCCATTAGCGGTGGGTGTATAGTTAAGGTAGTTATGTATGATGACAGTCGCGAGCGAGCGGGTAAGTCCGCAGTTTATCCCAGGACGGGATGCTATATTGCGATGAGTCAGCATAGTTAATAGTTATAACCAAAAATCAGGGAGGAGAGTAT
>DCAJ01000021.1:22856-26718 GCA_002311455.1 Anaerolineales bacterium UBA1136
ATATGGGATTATTAGATAGAGCAAAGCAATCTGTTGAAAAGGTTAGAGACATTTCTTTAGACCTAGTTAGTGATGAAAACCTTGCAAACATGATTATAGTAGCTTGCACTAAACAAGATAATGTCAATGAAGCATTGAAGACAAAAGGTTCTATTTATAGGATTCATGGTGTAGATCTTGAGATGGGGATACCACCAAAAATTGTTTATGCAATACGTAGAGGATTTGATGACCAATTAGAGTGATTAGTATTGATTTATCGAGAGCAATGAAAAGAAATTAAATGCGTTATAACCAGGCGGTGCACGCAGAGTCCAGGAACACAATTTGGAACAGTACATAAACCATGTACCAGGTTTACTAGCCAAAGCTGATAATGATGAACAGGCAAAGATGAAAGTCCTTGAAAAATTAGGCGTTGGCGTTTATATGTACCCAGGAGACGAGCACAAGAAGGTTAATTGGACTTTATTTGGCAAAAATTTGCGCTTAGAACGAATGTCAAGCGAGCCCTATGCCAATTATGATATACTGACTGCTTGGCTAATTTACCGCAACTCAAACACGATCTACGTGTTGTAACCTGTAATAACATAAGGCAATCGTAAGTTGGCTGATCTGCCTAAAGATGACGCAGCACTTGTAGAGCAAGCTCAGCGTAACCCGGAAGAGTTTGGAGAAATATACGAGCGCTACGTAAACAAAATATACACGTATATCTATTATCGTACTGGGAATGTACATGATGCAGAGGACCTAACAACCAATGTATTTATGAGAGCAATGAACCATCTTCCCAAATATACAGACCGTGGATTCCCATTTTCATCGTGGTTATACCGTATAGCCCACAATTTGGTGTCCAACTGGTATCGCGACCAAAACCGACGCGAAATCGTTAACCTTGTAAACAGCAACCTACCAGCAAACCCTAATAACAGCCCAGACAACATCACTGTAACGAATGAGGAGACAGAAATGCTTTTAGGAGCTATACGCTCTCTTCCCTCCGATCGACAAGAATTATTAATACTAAAATTTGTGGAGAAATTGTCAAACAAAGAAATAGGTCAGACGCTGCGTCGCAGCGAAGGAGCTATAAAGAGCCTTTATCATCGCACCCTCATTAGTCTAAGGAAGAATCTTAATAACGGTAATAAATAAAAATGAAGTCACAGTCAAAACACAAACAAAATCCCGATCAGAAATCTAAATCGCAAGAAGATAAACATTCATACTTGAAAGATCTACTCAAAACATCGCGCGCGATAAAGAGAGTACTAGAGCCACTAAATCCTCGCCAGTCATTCATATCCGAACTAGCAAAGAGACTGGATTCAAATGTGGACCATGCTCGCGACACTATGCAAAATATTGAGCGTCGTAAACAAAAGATAAAATGGGCGGCAATTGGGGCAGGTGTAGGCGTTTACTGCCTTAGTATGAGTATAGTATTTATTAAGCTAATAACATGGCTACTGAAAAGACGTAGCAACGAGATATCCGATACATAATCCTCAATTATTTGGATTGAGAACCTAATAATAATGCTCGAACGTGATAAGGCAGACTATCAAAAACTTCTATACTGGATGATGCTCACAAGAGCAGTAGATGATAGGTCTATATCACTATTAAAACTAGGAAAAATACCTGGAACTATTTTCTCTCAGAAGGGTCATGAGGCAATATCAGTTGGTGCAGCATGCGCATTATCTGACGCAGACGTAGTTGCTCCTTTGCATCGTGATCTTGGTGCCTACTTAGTCCGAGGAATGACACCTGGTCGCATATTTTCCCAAGCTATGGCCCGCGTCAGTAGTCCCAGCCAAGGCAGAGATGTAAACACTCACGGTATGGGGGATCTAGAATTAGGAATAATTGGATATGTTAGTCATCTGCCGCAATCAATGACAGTTGCATTGGGAGCAGCATTTTCATTTCAGTATCGTAAAGAACCACGAGTAGCACTGACCTTCACAGGAGATGGGGCCTCGTCTGAAGGCGCATTCTCAGAGAGCCTGAATCTTGCTGCAGTACTAAAGCTACCGATAGTTTTTGTTCTAGAGGACAACCAGTACGCATACTCCACCCCATCCAAGTATCAGTACGCCATACCAGACCTTGTTTCGCGAGCAGCAGCATTCGGACTGCCAGGCGTGACAGTCTTTGGAAATAATATTTTAGATGTTCAGAACGTGGTCGTTGAAGCTATCAGTCGAGCCCGCAATGGAGAAGGTCCCACACTAATCAAAGCAAACACTATGCGAATGCAAGGACATGCTCTACACGACTCTGCGGAATACGTACCAACAGAATTGCTGGACAAATGGAGAAAACAAGACCCAATATCAAACTACAAAACTTTGCTATATGAAAAGCAATTACTTGATGATCAAACCGAGAGAAACATAATAACACAAATACAGCAAGAAGTATCAGATGGCGTACTATGGGCAGAAAATAGTCCGTATCCAGACCCAAGCACTCTAACAGACGGTGTCTATGCCTGAAATAACATTCCTAGAAGCTATCAATCAGGCTCTTCGACAGGAAATGGAGGCTGACGAAACGGTATTTATACTAGGCCAAGATGTGGGTGTGTTAGGTGGCGCATTTAAAGCCACTGAGGGACTATTTGACGAATTTGGACGCGAGAGAGTTATTGATACACCTATGTGTGAATACGCTTTTTCGGGATTAGCCAATGGTGCTGCACTAATGGGACTGAGACCAGTCGTCGAGTTTCAGTTTGCAGATTTTATATCAACAGGATTTGATCCCATAGTACAGTTTGCAGCTACCCATCATTATCGACAAAGGAATCCCTTGCCTATAGTCTTCCGTGCTCCCTGGGGTGGCGGATCACATGCTGGACCATTTCACTCACAATGCCCAGAATCATGGTTCGCTCATACCGCAGGCCTAAAAGTAGTTATACCATCAAATCCATACGATGCTAAAGGACTGCTCATATCCGCAATAAGAGATCCTAACCCAGTCATATTCTTTGAACCCAAATACTTGTACAGAAGTCAACGCGGCGAGGTTCCATCAAATTTATACACAGTTCAACTAGGTAGCGCTAATATTACCCGCACAGGTGATGACCTGTCAATAATAACTTACGGAGCTATGGTGTCAGAGGCTACCACAGCAGCTGAAATGCTATCCAAATCAGGCATATCGTGCGAAATGATTGATTTGCGAACGATATCTCCTTTAGATTCAGAAAAAATACTTGATTCAGTAAAAAAAACAGGTAAGGTGCTCATTTTACACGAAGCACGTCGAACTCTAGGTATAGGAGCAGAGATAGCTGCCATAATTAGTGAAAATGCATTCGAATACCTTGACGCCCCTATAGTACGTGTTACAGCACCTGATACACCAGTCCCGTATAGCCCTCCACTTGAAAATGCATATAGACCTAATTCAGACAACGTGGCAGAAGCTGCGAGACGCTTATATAATTTTTAGATCATAAGCTGGACGAACCACAATCCTATCAATCCACTCGTCAATTTCCCACAACATTTCGCATGCGCCCTATGCCTTCAACTTCAGACTCTAGCACGTCACCTGGAAGAAGAAATTGAGGTGGCTTTCTTACGAACCCTACCCCTGCCGGAGTGCCTGTGGCAATTACATCACCCGGCACCAATGTATGTCCTCTAGAAAGAATTAAGATTGTTTCTGCAACTGTATAAATCTGATCAGATGTGTTCGATTCCTGCATGAGTTCTCCATTCACCCAACACCTGATACCCAAGCATTGTGGATCAACAATCTCATCAGATGTGACAATCCAAGGACCCATTGGACATGACCCATCCAAACTCTTGCCTAGATAAAACTGCTG
>DCAJ01000021.1:26805-27029 GCA_002311455.1 Anaerolineales bacterium UBA1136
GGTATATCCAAACACAAAATCTAGTGCATTATTTATCTCAACATTAATACATTCACGCCCAATAATTACCGCAAGCTCAACCTCCCAATCAATTTCAGTTGAAACTGAAGAGTCATAAGGTATATTTCCATAGGGTCCATTTACAGCATTGGTTCCTTTTGTAAATACCAACGGATAACCAACCTCTACCGTAGAAGAACTGCCTTTACCAGAGGTCTCCTCAG
>DCAJ01000021.1:27197-32991 GCA_002311455.1 Anaerolineales bacterium UBA1136
TATAGGTGCAATTATGTTGCTTTCTCCCATTCTAGAAATCTCTATAGTATCTTTACAAGATTGATATCGTTCATTCATTTCCTGACCTAGCCTTATCCACTCCACCATACTCGTAGGCCATCCATCTGATACAGCCAAATATTGAACACCGTCATCAGATATAACACCCAACTGCAAGACCCCATCAACATCAAATGTACCTATACGCATGGTTCTTCTCCTTAATATAGTAGTGCTATACTAATTATACATATACTGATCTCAATCAGGCAAAAGACTACATGTTTTACTAGTATATAATAGACAATCATTAAATTGATGAGATATGTCGACATCATATGATTGATAACGTATATAATTCTACAAGGATACGCAACCAAATATGAACAAAAACATCAAAATTGGCGCTATATTTCCACAAACTGAAATAGGTGTAAATCCAGTAGATATAAGAGAGTACGCTTTAGCTGCTGAATACCTGGAATTCGATTATATTTTGGCATTTGATCACGTGCTTGGAGCCGATGTGTCAAATCGTCCAAATTGGGCAGGGCCATATACACAACAACACTCATTCTATGAACCATTTGTGTTGTTTGCGCATATAGCAGCGTTTACATCTAGTATTGAACTAGCTACCGGCATTATTATTCTCCCTCAAAGACAAACAGCCTTGGTTGCCAAACAGGCTGCTACTCTGGACGTGCTCAGCAATGGTCGACTACGATTGGGGATTGGTATTGGCTGGAATTCAGTGGAATACGAAGCACTTGGCGAAGATTTTAGTAACCGTGGAATTAGATCAGAGGAACAGATTGAAGTAATGCGTGCTTTGTGGACCAATGAGACAATCACTTATGAAGGCCGATGGCATAAAATAACAGATGCAGGTATCAACCCGTTTCCCATACAGAAACCCATACCCATATGGCTGGGAGGCAAATCTGAAAAGGTTCTGGAGCGAATAGGCCGTATAGGAGACGGGTGGATAGCTGGCGGACTTGACGGACCAAATCAGGAAAGTCAGTCGATATTTAATAAGGTCCATCAATATACTGAAAAAGCAGGAAGGAAACCAGAGGATGTTGGTTTAGAGGCATGGTTATCCGCTAAACAAGGACCATTAGACTCATTAGCTGAACAAGTCTTAGAATGGCAAGATATAGGGGCCACCCATATAGCACTGACAACAATGGGCGCCGGCTATTCCAACGTAACGGAACATATACAGGGTCTAGAATATTTCAAGACAGCAGTTGAGAAGAATAGGCATTCATAGAATTTCTTTACATAAACACCACATATGAACCAGAACATATAAACAAGCCTAATTCTGAATAAACTCATACAATCCATTTTACCTATACTATTTTGATATAATGGACCGCTACTATCAACCATTAGTACAAAAACATTCGACACATAATAACACTAACAAATGTCATCGCCAAATATAAACAAGAAACGCAGGCTTAGAGATTATCTACGTATATGCACCGCTGGATTCTGTATGGGAGCCGCTGATATTGTGCCAGGCGTGTCAGGAGGCACCATGGCTTTCATATTAGGTATCTACCAAGAATTAATCCACTCTGTAAAAGCAGCTGACGCACACCTCCTACGCTTGTTAATTAATCAAAAATTTAGGGAAGCCTATAACTATTTCCCATGGCGCTTTTTAACTGCACTAGGTGCTGGGATTATTGTCGCAATTCTTTCACTTGCCAAAGTGCTTGAAAATCAATTGGAAGCCAATCCTACCCAGATATGGTCTTTTTTCTTTGGACTCGTATTAGCTTCGGTATTTACAGTAGCTCGTAGCATAGAACATTGGAAACCCTCTCTAGTATTTGTAGCAATAATATCATGCATAGGTTCTTATGCAATTTTAGGGGCTACACCTGTAGAGACTCCAGAAACAGCTTGGTTCCTGTTTCTGTCTGGAGCTCTTGCAATAAATGCCATGATACTTCCCGGTGTATCAGGGGCATACATTTTAGTATTGCTTGGCAAATACCAATATATTCTTTCAGCAGTTAACAAGAGAGATATCCTGACTCTGGCGGCAGTCCTGGCTGGAGCAGCCATAGGGCTCACAACGTTTGTAAGACTACTCAGCTGGCTTCTAGACAAATATCGCAACATAACGATGACCATACTCACTGGTCTTATGATAGGGTCCTTAAGAAGGCTGTGGCCATGGAGAGACACTATTAATCCTATGAATCCGATCCTTCCAGTCAGCATGGATACCGAAATTCTGTTAGCTATTTCGATAGCAATGGCGGGTGTTGTAATTGTCCTGTTGCTTACTAAAATATCCGCAACAATCGAACAATCATCTCAAGCTACAGAGTAAATCACACATAAATCAAGTTAAGGGGCCCACATGTACTACATTACACTTCTGCACTCAAACTTACGATGGATACTGCTCGCAGTGGTACTGTCTACGATCCTACTTTATGCATTAACTTCCATTAGAATCATTCGCTATTCACGTTTCATTAGAATTTTTTCTATGGCTTTTGCCGGTCTGATGGACTTGCAGGCTGTACTTGGACTAAGCATACTTACCATCAAGACCATCAGCATTGGATCTAGCTATATTAGGTTTGCCTTATCTCATGCTATAAGTATGTTACTGGCAGTCATTACAGCGCACATTGCCGCACGCTGGTCAAAGGCACCAGATAAAGTGGTGCGCGCTCTAATTGCTACACTTTTAACTTTGCTGTTTATACTCTCTGGTATACGCGAGATAACAGGAGAATGGCTAGGGTAACACATACAATGAATAAATACAGTAGACCTTTATCGTCTAGTATCCATGCATATGAATGAATTTTTGCAAAATGCTTCGGCCATCGCTAGAGAAGCAGGACAGATATTGCGTGAAGGCTATGGAAATCCTGGCGAGATTACGTACAAAGGCATCTCAGACATAGTCACTCATTATGATCGCAAATCCGAACACCATATTACGGCTTTCCTGCACAATAAATACCCAGAACACTCTATAAGAGCTGAAGAAAGTGGCCTGTCAGGCAACCAGGATTCCGCTAAATACGAATGGCTTATAGACCCTCTTGACGGTACTACAAACTTTGCCCACAGTTTTCCATTCTTTGCAGTATCGATTTCCGTTTTAGAAAACAATCAACCTATTGTTGGTGTGGTCTACGATCCTATGAGGGATGAAATCTTCACAGCTACATCTAGAGGACCAGCAACAATGAATGGCGAAACCATTCATGTGACAGCAACCTCTAAACTAGAAGACAGTCTACTAGCTACTGGCTTTCCTTATGACATGCATACCCAAGAATCCAACAATCTAACAGAATTCGGAACTCTGATTTATAAGTCTCAAGGGATTCGCCGTGCTGGCGCTGCAGCCCTTGATCTCTGTTACACTGCCTGTGGCAGACTAGATGCCTTTTGGGAAATAGAACTACAACCATGGGACATGGCTGCGGGTGCCCTTATAGTTCAAGCATCAGGTGGAACACTCACTGATATATCCGGAAATCCTAAATGGTTCCCCAGCAAATCAATAGTTGCAAGCAACGGAATAATCCACCAAGAAATGTTAGATTGCCTTCAGGCTCAACGTCGCTGACAAAATCGACAACTGCTTATCGTTTACATGGTATCCTTATGATTTATAATATAGAACTCTTATCGATCTAGGTCACAATGAACACAACCTGGAGTGCAGATCACACTTTCGAGTACAATTTTACATGACCGAATTCTTTACTCTTGTATCTCCTACCCAAGCATTACAAACCCTCATAGACCAATTAAATGGGGCTCTAAAATCTGAAACTATCTCAAGTATAGAAGCTCTAAACAGAATACTAGCTGCAAGCATAACATCGCCATCTAACCTACCTGCTTTTCCTCGTTCAACAATGGACGGATATGCGGTACGTGCTAAGGATACGTACGGAGCTACACCCAATATACCAGCCTATCTATCAGTCGTAGATGAAATCCAGATGGGAACCGTACCATCATTTAAGCTTGAACCAGCTCAGGCTGCACTTATTCACACAGGTGGTATGTTACCTGAAAATGCCGATGCTGTGATAATGATTGAAAACACACAGACAAGTCGAAATGATGAAATCGAGATATTTAAGGTAGTATCAGTAGGAGAAAACATACTCAAGATAGGTGAAGATGTCACCAAGGGTTCAGAGGTTATAGCTTCTGGTTCAAATTTGCGTCCACAAGACATAGGAGCCCTTATGGCTCTCGGCATTACCAGCGTAGATGTCACTGTATCCCCTATAGTAGGCTTGATTTCTACCGGAAATGAAGTAGTACATCCAGACTCAACCATAAATCCTGGCCAGGTGCGAGACATAAATTCTTACTCTCTGAGTGCTCTAGTGCAGTCCGCAGGCGGAATACCAAAACGCTACGGCATCATCAAAGATGATCTCACTTCAGTGCAAGAAGCTGCCAAAATTGCATTATCAGAATGCGACATACTTGTAATAGCAGCAGGAAGCTCCGTGAGTGCACGTGATATTACCTCTGATGTCATAAACAATCTTGGTAAACCCGGTATATTACTTCATGGTATAGCAGTTAAGCCAGGCAAGCCCACCATCCTAGCCGTAGCCAACAACAAGCCAATCTTTGGTTTGCCTGGCAATCCAGTTAGCGCAATGGTTGTAGCTCGCCTACTCCTAGTACCTACTATTAACTTCCTAAACGGAGCTAACACGCGCACAACCTCTTCAATCATAACTGCTGTACTCACCCGCAATATATCATCAATTGCTGGCCGTGAAGACCACGTACCTGTACTCATAAAAACAGTAGAGGGCAAAACACTAGCTGAGCCGGTATTTGGCAAATCTAATCTAATCTTTACCCTAGTACGATCTACTGGTTCTGTAATCGTCCCCATAAATTCTAATGGCTTAGTTCAAGGCTCACTAGTAGATGTGCATTTGTACTAAACTTGCTAACAAAGATATTGGTTATAGCTAACATAACATTATCAGACAAAATCAATGGATTGGATGACTAGCATGTAATCTTAGAGAGGTCATATTTATTAGAACATCTCATGACAAACCGAAATATTTATCTAGAAGATGTACCTCTTATAGAAGCCCAAGATCACTGGCAAAAAGCACTGGCTGACCATGATTTAAATCGCCCTTTATCAAGCGAATATATAGAACTCACTTCAGGTTGTGGACGGGTAACGGCAGAACCGGTATGGGCTTTGATATCAGCACCACACTATCATGCCGCAGCAATGGACGGCTATGCAGTCCATTCGTCCACAACTAATAAAGCGACTGAAACTTCACCTGCGTCTCTATCAATTCCAGACAAAGCTCTATATGTCGATACTGGAAATCCCATACCTATATGGTCTGACGCTGTAATACCCATCGAAAACATCCAGATTGACACCTCAACTACATCAGAGACTATACAGTTTCATCAATCAACTGCGCCTTGGCAGCATGTCCGAACGATGGGAGAAGATATGGTGGCCAGCGAATTAGTTCTACCAGCCAATCATCGACTAAGGCCAGTTGATATTGGAGCCATCGCTGCATCTGGTCATGCTCAAGTTAAAGTACGACGCCTACCACGCGTAGCTATCATTCCTACTGGTGATGAACTAGTAAATGTAGGTAGCAAAGTAAAGCCAGGGCAAATTCTAGAGTACAACTCCATAATGCTTGCAGCTCAAGTACAGCAATGGGATGCACGAGCCAACCGATGGCCAATCGTGCCCGATCAGAAGGAAGCGATT
>DCAJ01000021.1:33020-33663 GCA_002311455.1 Anaerolineales bacterium UBA1136
AAGATGGCACTTCTCGAAGCGTCACGTAATCACGATTTAATCCTACTCAACGCAGGTTCATCTAGAGGATCAAAGGATTATGCAGCCGAAGCAATATCAGATATAGGCACCGTATTAGTACACGGAATAGCAGTACGACCTGGCCACCCTGTGATACTTGGTCTAATCAATAGCACAAATGATAATCTACGCCCGGTACCAGTTATTGGAGTGCCAGGTTATCCTGTAAGCACTGTATTAACCGGAGAAATATTAGTCGAACCGTTATTAGCTCAATGGCAGGGTGTATCATCACACAAACCTCTTTCAATACAGGCGATATTACCTCGTAAAGTTCTATCGCCGGTGGGAGACGATGAGTATTTGCGAGTTGCAGTTGGCAATGTGGGAGGCAATATCATAGCAACCCCTCTTTCAAGAGGTGCAGGAGTAATTTCATCTCTGGTACGTGCTGACGGTATTGTACGTATACCGCGCTTCTCCGAAGGTTTTCCAGATAAGGCTTCAGTAAGTGTGGACTTGTATAGGCATCCGGACCAAATAGATCGCACAATTGTTGCTATAGGTTCACACGATCTAACTGTAGACCTACTAGCGCAATATTTGGCGGAGAAAGCTGAAGGATTAAGATTAGTGTCAGCCA
>DCAJ01000021.1:33681-36144 GCA_002311455.1 Anaerolineales bacterium UBA1136
AGCACTTAGACGAGAAGAATGTCATATATCTGGATGCCATCTATTAGATCCATTATCAGGTACATACAACGTATCTTATGTCAAACAGTATATGCCAGACGTCCCTGCTTCAATTATCTCCCTAGTAGAAAGAGAGCAAGGCCTGATTGTAACTAAAGGTAATCCAAAAAACATACTCTCAATAACTGATCTAGCTCGCTCAGATATAAACTTTATTAACAGACAACGAGGCGCCGGTACGCGAGTGTTTCTAGACTATCAACTAAAGGCAAATGGAATGATTCCCGACAACATACCGGGGTACACACGCGAACAATATACTCATCTCACTGTAGCAGCCGCAGTGGCTTCTGGAACTGCTGACGTCGGCCTAGGTATCCGAGCAGCTGCTATAGCACTCGACCTAGACTTTGTTCCACTAGCTACAGAAAAATACGAACTGGTAATACCCCATAAGTACTCTAATACAGACCTGATCGGAGCACTACTAGACTTACTGTACAACATCGAGTTTCGTGAAGCCGTTTCAAAGTTGCCAGGATATTCTATTGAAAACATGGGCAACATAAGTTGCAAAGATACTAGTAAACCCTAAATGGCACAGGTACAATTAGAAGAAAGAACAAGATTAGAGCAACAACAGCAACGGACCTTCGATAATCATCTAGTTCAGTAATCTCATCAAGCAACTCCGGATGGCTTCGCCCAAAGAAATACAGCAACATAGCCCACATCCACCAGCCAGACCACACAAAACCCAACGCAACTAACAGTACCATGACAAATGGCCGCCACAGTTTGGCTGATTTCCCGAATAACACATACAAAATATGCCCACCATCCAACTGTCCAACTGGTATAAGATTCAAGCCGGTCACAAGCATACCTGCCCAACCAGCTAATGCTACTGGGTGTATGAACACATCGATACCACCAGCAGGTGCTGGGTTCCCCGTGAAAAAAAATACGATGTGATGAAACATGACAGGCATCTGCCCGTAATCCAAGGGCCTAGGCAGCAATTCCCCAAACACCAAATATTTCGCCGCAAGATACATAATTGAATTGCCTTCCAACTGGAAACCTCTGAATGGAACTGGCCCCAACTCTGACAAGTGCAGCCCTATTACAACCACAGGTATAGCCACAGCAATACCGGCCAATGGCCCAGATACACCAATGTCTAACAATACACGCTTGTTTCGTATAGGAGCTCTCATTTGTATAACAGCTCCCATGGTACCTAAAAAGCCACCCGGGAAAGGTATGAAATAGGGCAATGTCACCGATGCCCCATGTCTACGGGCCGCAAAATAGTGTCCCATCTCATGTGCTAACAATATCCCCAAAAGGCTCAAGGCGAAAGGCCACCCGGTCCACAATAATTTCAATATTAGCCAAATCGATTTGATACCACTAGAAAAATCTGGGCCTCTCAACAACTCAACTGATACCACACTATGCATGCTACCTGCATAAAGTACTGTTATTAAGGTAACCACTAACAACAGTACATTGAGCCACGGATTGCCTATTTTGGGGGTTGCCAAACTGCGTGTAATAATCACCAGATGCTCATCATCATCAACCCTAAAAAGTGGAGTAAAACCCATCCGCCCCATTTCCACAGATAATCGCTCATAGGCATTATCAGATTCAACAAACAACCTACCTCGTATTCGCAAAAGCTCTTTGTCCTTACCCACTATAGTACTACTGATATCCATAACGCTTGACACCAAACCAATTAAGGTTTCTGTTGGTATATTGCTGACGTCAGTTTCATTAAAGTAGATATCTTTATCCATTTGAATTAGTTTAAGTGATATGTTATTTAGAGATATGACCTTGTCGTTAGATAATACATTTGCTATGTTAGATCTACATTATCGAGAGAAGCAGGGATGGATGGGAGTCGAACCCACCGTGGCCCGTATTAACGACCCACCAACGGTTTTGAAGACCGCAGAGCCCACCAGGACTCAACCATCCCCACAGTAAAGCATAAACCAAACAAGCCAATTACGTCAAGTGCCTCTAAGCGTAACTTGACATATGGCACATTGCGTACATTACTCACGCTTGACAACATATCTTCGCACGTCTAGAATTGCCCGATGCGCCGAGGTAGCTCAGTTGGTAGAGCAACGCCCTGAAAAGGCGTGGGTCCCCAGTTCAAGTCTGGGCCTCGGCACATTGAAGTGACATACTGTGCGGGCGTAGTTCAGTGGTAGAACGTCTCCTTGCCAAGGAGAAGGTCGTGGGTTCGAATCCCATCGCCCGCTCTGTGTAACAATGTAGTAAAAAGATGTTGTCAAATATGGCGACGTGGCCAAGTGGTAAGGCAGGGGCCTGCAAAGCCCTTATTCGCGGGTTCGAATCCCGCCGTCGCCTCTCTTGCGTTTATCGCGCAAAAACATCTGAGCCTAGAATATGGCTTAGTGGAACGTTAGTTTTCAAGCG
>DCAJ01000030.1:0-399 GCA_002311455.1 Anaerolineales bacterium UBA1136
CAAGACATGATCAGCAGCCTCTTCAATTTGCTTCCGTACATACTGAACCCGCTCCAAATCATGCCCTCGAAGTTCACCAACTAGATCCACTCGGTCAGGAATCACATTTGTTGCGGACCCCCCATGCACTATTCCATAATTAGTAACTGTGTTATTGTCAATTCTACCGCAAGGTAGAGCGTTCACTACTGAACTCATGGCTCCAATAGCATTGATACCCTTTTCTGGCTCCAAAGCAGCATGCGCTGCTACACCCTTCACCACCAAATCGTATCCGAATTTGTGAGGAGCACGCACAATTACTGTACCAACCGGCGTATCTCCATCAAGCACAAAACCCTGCTCGGCGCTTATAGATTGTTTGTCGAGATATGCCGCACCCCTTGCACCTATTTCCTC
>DCAJ01000030.1:453-7991 GCA_002311455.1 Anaerolineales bacterium UBA1136
TGCACCTATTTCCTCTTGTACTGTAAACGCTATTTCAAGAGGATACAGGTTGTCTGCAGTTTCAGTTCTATGATGTAACAACTCTAGTGCAATAGCAATCCCAGCTTTATCATCTGCACCTAAAATCGAATTATGATCAGTATGTACTATGCCATCGCTGATCTCTACATTAATCCGATCTGGCAAACCATCTACCGGCGTCACTGTGTCCATATGCGCAGTGAGTAATAAAGGAGATGAGCCCTTTCCATCTACCCTAACAACAAGATTGCCAGTGTCACCATCAAGGTCGGCTCCTGCACTGTCCTCTACTACATCTAACCCAAGGGCACTGATTCGCGCGAGGATATAATCGGCAACAGGACGCTCACATTTAGAGGGGCTTGGAATCTCGCAAAGCTCTACCAGTGTTTTGTTAATACGGTCAATATTCATGTCAAACAGATTACTAAAAAATCACGGCACAAATCTAAGCGATTCAATTGTTTTCAGTATGCTGATCATGATTCGAGCGCAAATGATCCATCACCATATCACCAAAAACAATGTCTGAATATTTACTCTGCTCTCCTATACCTACATAGTTAGGCAAAGTGCTAATGTGAGAATGTATGTTAGGATCAAAGAAAAATGGACACGAATACCTTTCTTTACCTGTTCTATTTACCACTCTATGCGGTGTAGCCAAGAATCTACCGTTGCTCCAGTGGCGTATAACCTCACCTGTATTCATGACGAAATAGTCCTTAACATAAGGTACATCAATCCAATCTCCGGTAACATTCCTAACCTGCAGTCCGCCCACATCATCCTGCGCCAGTATTGTGATAAATCCATAATCAATATGTGGATTCGAACCAAAAAGATCCTCAGGATCATCTAAGTTTAGTGAGGGGTAATGCAACAAACGAAGCCAAGTTGTCGGCTTTGTAAAATGTCTGGACAAGCTATCATTATTTAGAGCCAGCTCAAACACTTTGACAAGCTTATTTGATAGCAATGCTAGTGCATCGTGATAGATTGTGACGGTTTCTTGAAATCCTTTCAAATCAGCGGGCCACTGATTGGGACCAGCGAGCGGGGCCCCCTGTAAAACATCGGGGTCGTCTTGCTCTAGTTCGTGCATCATCATAAAAGATTCGCTCTGATTTGGTCTCGCAGCCTTTTCTATAACACTGGTGCGGTCGGTAGAGGTGTTGATAGGTATATATCCACGATGAAATTGATTTATTTCTATTTGCAACTTATCTTCAATACTCAAATCATGAAACTGATGAGAGGCTTCGAATACATTAGCAATTAGATTGGGAGCAACGCCATGATTAGTTATATAGGCAAATCCAATTCTAGAGTAAGCATCGTAAACCTGATGTACTAGAGTGTCCATCGCCTGTGCATTGCTCTGATAAAGCGGGGCCAAATCAATGACTGGTATAGAATGTTTGATGGATTTATTCATGATCGGTACCCTTATGTTATCTTAGATTGTTGTTCTATGAGAGTTAACATATCACTCTTGTTGAATTTGCCACTTGATCCTACTGTCTTAAGACTTAGGCCCGCAGTTGCATGTCCCCACTGCAGAGACTTCTCTATCGACAAACCTTCCAGCTGCGCAGCTATAAATCCAGCATTGAAAGCATCTCCCGCACCGATGGTATCTACTATTTCAACTTGAAATGGCTTAGACTCAATTAGCTCTGAGCCAAATGCACAGATTGCTTCTAGCTCACCTCTGCGAGATATGGCGGCGCGAGTCATACCTGCCAGACTTATAGCTGCCTGACTGGTATTTTCCTCCGGATATAATAAGGCAATCTCGTCTCTTGCTGATCCAAAAACACAATCTGATAATTTTATGGCCTCCCTAAGATTATGCTCATATTGTTTTTCCAGTGCGCCATCTATCAGGCCTATTCCATGCATATTTAGGTCAAACGATACGGGTATATCGTGGCTGCGAGCATATCTCATTGCACGAAACACTGTTTCTCGAGTAGGACTTTTTGCAATAGAAAGCCCCGTACTATGAAACCATACCGGGTTTTCAAACATACTAATATCCCCGTAGCTTGATTCAAGCATTAGTTCAGCACCACCACCCAATGGCCAGCCCTTCATCGTATGTGTCCCGTCCAAATACACAACAGCTATAACTACAGTGGTGTATGCATCATACAGCTGTATCAACTTAGAGGTGTCAACACCAGCGTCAGACAAACTGCCAGCAACTATATTGCCGAAAGAATCTTTACCTACAGCTCCTACAAACGCCACTGAAACCCCCAGCTGCGCCAGCAGCATTGCTGTATTGGCAGCCGATCCTCCGCAAGTAATCTCTGGTCTAGCTTTGAATTCAACTCCCTTGGAATCCCTACCAGACTTTACAACCATGTCTGCACAGGCATCACCAAGTATGATTACCGTCTCAGACCCTATGTTTTTGACCAATTTCGTGCCGATTTGATGAACTGCTGTATCTTATCCGGATCTTTGGACTTAGATTTGGCTTTATTAGTGTGTGTGAAAGAGTCTACGCACCAAGGTCTGACCATGTTAATGGCATCCGCTACATTTGCTGGACTTAGACCACCTGCCAAAATTACAGGTACATTTACTGCAGCTACAATATTACGGCTTACATTCCAGTCGTGTGTACTGCCAGTTGCACCAATGCCAGTAAATGATTCAATGTCAGTATCCAAAATAATATAATTAGATACCGATTGGTACTCCAAAGCTAAATTGATTGAAGTGTCATCACTAACTGGAATGGCTTGCATGATCTTTGTGTCTGGCACTACACCCCTTAATTCAGCTACATTTTTCACTGACATAGAGCCAATGCCACCTGAGAGATGTATCACGTCTGGATTCACCATAGCAATTGTTTCGATAATCTCATCAAGCTCACTGGCTACAGTGAGTGCAACCTTACTAACATGTGATTCAGATGGTATAGCTGAAAAGATGCTTCGGCACATAGCGTACGATACTTCGTCCGGGAGCCGGCCAAGTTCGCCAGTAGCCACACCAATGAAATCAACTCCTAGCTCAACACTAGTAGTAGCATCCTCTGGTGTCTTATGACTGTATATCTGTATCTTCACGTAATTATCTCTATGCTCTTCAGCACTTAGAATCTTTCCTCAAAACAAGATGCTAGTCAACGTGATAACATCAATATGGCACTAGCACCTAAAGTTAATCCTAATAGCCTATTTAGAGTAACTGGTTCTCGAAAGAAAATTATGGAAAGTATAACAGCAACCACAACAGACAGGCCCCTAATTGGAAACAATACACTACCCTCTCCACCCAACTTAAACGCAGTAAACATGCTAACGTAACTGATTGAGCCACACAAACCAACTAATAAAGCTAGACCAACCATCTTTGGTGATATAGTGAATGTTTGCTTCTGGACAACATGAAGCACTAACGCAGCAACGCAGTACATTATATTAATAATAAGTAGAAACGGGGGTGCATACACTCCTTGAGCAGCACCTAGCTTATTCCCAAAACCATTAATGCCCATGCCAATCATTGCTACTAAAGCCAGAACTATAGTTACATCCATATCAACCCTCTTACGCTAGAACTCCTTCTGTAACAAGCACCAAGATATATCCAGTAAGTATAAGAGTTCAGCAGCACCTAGATTTCCTCAATTAATGTTACTAACTATATCAACGTATTCCGCCACCTTGCTTTCGTCTACGTTTGTTCCCCAACCTTGGGGTTCAAAACATGATCCAACAAGCGCTCCATCAGCTTTAGCCAATATCCTGGCAGCATTATCGTGATTGGTATGACCACCTACAATTACAGGTAATTCTGGATACTTTTCTTTTAGCTGAGAAATCATAGACAAACAAACATCCTCTTCAGGATGAGCAATCTCTACACCATTTGTACCAATCCTAATGGCCTCCGCTGCCACCTCCACAAGCGGTTTACCATTTAGCCAACTGAAATGCATGCTCTCAATTTCCGCCAACAATGAAACGTCATGTGCATCAAGCTTGTTTCTGTATTCGGTAAGCCGTATTGGATCTGATTCGGCCACACCAGCAGGAGTCATAGTAGATCCCACAAGTGCGTTACAACGAACAAACACACCTCCGCATGTTTTTGCTACAGCTAAAGATGCCTCCAATGCGTTCCATAGTATCTGTACACCTACGTGAAAATCTATAGGACTTTGCTCTTTTACTGCTTTCACTATGTTGGCAAAAGCAGCGAGCCTAGCAGGATCCACATCTTGTCCCACTGGGTAGATTTGATCAATAGTCTGAACGACACAACCATCAGCGCCTCCGGCAATTAGTGCTTTTACATCAGTAATAGCCTTTTCAAGTGATTTCTCTACATTGCCAGACTCATAAAATGGGGTCCCTGGAAGTGGTAGTAAATGTACCATCCCATATACCAATTTCTTGCCAGTAAATACTCCGGGGTTAATCTGGCTTTCCCCCCTGACACGTACTCTACGATTCTTAACGCTAGCACTCATAATACAACATCACCTCCAAAAAATTAAGTTTGTGTGTTTCTATAGTTACGCCACAAATACAAGCGTGGAACATTACATCTCATTCGACAAAATATCCAACATCATCTCAACAAAAAGCCCCTCGTCTGCATGTAATGCAACATGTACATTTGCAGGTCGCCGACCTCGGTCACCAGATCGATCTATATCAACTACCGTACGACCATCTGTTAACTCTCCCGTAGTTTCTACGTCCACATGAGCATATACAGTCGATACTACTTCGGGTTTAATGATTGCACATACTGCCAAAGCATCATGAATAGGGGCACTTCCAACTGACCCCATTGGTTGTGCCTTGTCATAAGCAGCAATACGAACCTCAGCAAAAGCAGCAGCACAAACAGCAGCAGGAGTACCTATTTCTTTCAAAGCGTCACATGTTTCCATAGTAAACAATGCTTCGTGTGTTGCATCAAGTGTTACTAATCTAATAGGACGACCACAATTCATTACGACGCGAGCTGCTTCAGGATCCACCCAGATATTAAACTCCGCAGATGAAGTGCAATTTGCAACATGATGACCTCCACCCATGATTACTATCTCTGGTATCTTATCCAATATTTTAGGAGCTTGTCGTATAGCCATCGCAACATTTGTTAGCGGGCCCACTGGCACCAAACTTATGTCACCATCTGACTCAAGGTAAGTCCGAATGAGCCATTCAGCTGCAGTAACATCTTGCTTTGCTGAACTAGCAGCTGGCAAATCTAGGTAGTGACCATGAATCTTGCTTGGCTCTATACTAGGTATGTTTGGTTTCCTACCAGGAGTTAAAGTAGCAGACAAAGGTAGACTACAACCCTGATACACAGGAACGTTTACACCTATATGGTCAACAACTCTAAGGGTATTCTCCGTACATATCTCTACTGGACAGTTACCATTAACTGTAGTTATACCTAAAAGCTCGATGTCAGGCGATAATGCTGCTGCCATAATCGCTACTGCATCATCAGTGCCTGTATCCACATCCATGATAATCTTAGTACTCAATGTAATATTCCTTTGTACAACTATTGACGTTAACTTCCAACTGACTCAGTTGGTTAGATAGTCACCAACTAACGATTTCGCAATTGTTGTACCTATATATGATGATTATCTCTACGCCAATTGTTCCCATACACACAAACTTGAAACTCATATTGGTGTGAGAATAAATTCAGATAACAATCGAGAAGCAAATTCTGGAGCACAAGTATAATACATAAGCAAATACTGACAATACAATTATTCATGGTAGTTCAAATTTACGCTTTCTCAAACACAAAGGATGCAATCGCAGCTGCTAAGCTCGGTGTAGACCAAATTGGATTCGTAGCTGGAGAGTACGGCAAAGTTCACGGTGAACTTAGTCTCAGAAAATCCGCTAGCATTGTAAATGCTATACGTGGAATAAGTGCCTCCGTTGCCCTAACTATGTCTACCAATATTGAAGAAATTGTAGCAATGGCACAATTCGTAAAGCCCGACATAGTACATGTATCGACTGATCCTTTTGATTTGGATGTACAAGCCATGGGTGATTTACAAACCAGGCTCGGCCCACACTCACAGTTAATGAAGGCGCTGCCAGTCGAAAGTAACAACAGCATAGATCTTGCTGCAGCTTTCTCAACCACATGCGACTATCTCTTGCTCGACACAAAGGTTACGGGTTTACCTGGAGTAGGTGCCACTGGCCAGACCCACGATTGGAATATCAGCAAGAAAATAGTCGAAAAAGTCGATTGTCCCGTGATCTTGGCTGGGGGACTCTCTCCTGAGAATGTGCTGGAGGCAATTCAAACAGTGCAACCGTGGGGGGTAGACAGCAACACTTCTACTAATGTTAAAGGTGACAAAATACGCAAAGATATAGTTCGCGTTGCTGAATTCTGTAGAGCTATCCGAGGTCATACGAGCACATGACAATCAAAAATCGCATACCAGCAAGTGTGTGTCTACTAGGACCAATCAATGTAGATGTCACAATGCCTATAGACACATATCCTAAAGAGGGAGATGATGCGGGGGCTCCTTCATGCAGAATTGAAACTGGTGGTGTGGTAGGCAACACTGCAATCGTATTATCTAAACTCGGAGTAAATGCTAAGCTCATAGGTTGTATTGGCGACGACATCTGGGGAAAATTAGCAGCTGATGCCTTTGAGCAAACCGGAGTAGACATATCAGGAGTATCCATACTACCAGGAGTAAACACAGGGCTTAATTTTGCTGTAGTAAGCAAAGGAGGAGAACGAACGTTTTTCAATGCATGGGGTGCCAACATTTGGGACGACACACATAAATTCCCGCTGCATCTAATATCTAGCGCAGATATGCTACAGGTTACCGGACACCCTCTAAGCCGTCCCTCGAATAGATCCGCATTGCTCAATGCTATAGAGATTGCGCAATCAAATGATATTCCTATCAGTATGGACACTAGTATTAGACCGGTGTTTGACAGTACTTCAGATATCCGTACAGTAATACCTAAGCTCAAGATATGTATTTTAGGATATGAAGAGGCCCGTTATTTGGTTGACCACAGTGATCCTCACACTATAGCTCAGGAAATCCTCTCCCAGGGACCAGAACTGGTAGCGGTAAAACTGAGTAGTAAAGGATGCGTCTTGGCTAATGCAGACGAATGCACAACGCTACCATCCTGTAAGGTCAATACTATTGATACAACTGGAGCGGGTGACACATTCACCGCTGGCATAATTTTGGGATGGCTATCCAAAATGGATATCAGAGCAATAGGCATGCTTGCCAATATACTTGGAGCTCTTGCAACCACAGTATGGGGTGCTGGCACCAAACTACCAGGTACAGCAGAGGTGCTTGCGTATATTTGTGCCATGAACGATCAAGATCAAAACAAGCGAGAAGCAGACCAGATTTTAAATCTGTTAGGCTAAAAATTCTAGTACACAATGACGAACCATGGCTGACAGACAGATACCCAATGTAGGAGAAACCTAAT
>DCAJ01000030.1:8034-23745 GCA_002311455.1 Anaerolineales bacterium UBA1136
CACTGGCCATCATGATGGCCAGTGCATATCCTGATACAGAAATAAAAGCTATCACCACTGTTGCAGGCAACGTAAACCTAGAACATACTACTGCAAATGCATGCAAACTGGTTGAGGTATTAGATCTAGATGCGCCAGTATATGTGGGCTGTGCTGATTCGTTGCTAGATAGTCCAGTTGAAGACGCAGCTGGTTTTCACGGAAACGATGGTCTTGGTGACGCTGATATTCCACCAGCATCGATTGAGATTGCAAGTGGTCACGCAGCTGAGGCAATCTGCTCATTTGGAACCAAATACACAGGGACACTGGACCTTGTAGCACTAGGTCCACTAACAAATATAGCTGTGGCGCTAATGCTAGACCCAAGCTTACCAGACAAATATCGTAGCTTAACTATAATGGGTGGCGCCATAAGAGCACAGGGTAATACAAGCAATTACACCGCAGAATATAACTTCTATCGTGATCCTGAGGCAGCGCAAATGGTGTTGTCTCGATGGCCAATGGTAACAATTGTTGACTGGGAGATAAGTCTAGCTTACCCAATTGACGGCAACAATCTCACTAGATTGTTTGCGCTAAATTCAGAGCGAGCTAAATTTTTTGAAAAAATATCTCAAAAAACCCTAACTAGCATAGAAAACTTTATAGTAAGCAAAGAGGGTGGCTATAGTGTAGCAGACACTACTGGAAAACGAATATTTTATGCCCCAGACCCAATAGCAATAGCAGTAGTTCTTGACTCAGATGTTATCACAAGATCAGAACAGAGATACGTCACTGTTGAAACTGCGTCTGGACTGTCTCGAGGCCAATCTATGGTGGATTGGATGGGTTTTAGCGGCAAAACACCAAACGCAAATTTGGTTACTGAGATATCTACAGAGAAATTTTTGCAGATAGTAGAAAAAGCTCTTTCTTGAAAAATGCAAACATCGCTTAAAAAGCTGCAGTCATCTGCCAAATCCCTAGAAGATAATATAGTTAGTTTTCTGGATGACCTGGTTTCTTTAAAGTCCGTCAATGGAGCAAACAACGAGGAAGACATTGCTGTTCGCATATCAGAAGAAGCACATAAACTTAATCTCCAATCACAAATAGAAGCTTTAGACAAGAACAGGCCCAATGTTTTGATAAGTCATGGTGAAGGGCCATTTGAATTTCTGTTCGTTGCTCACATGGACACTGTAGCTGCAGGAACAGAGGAATCCTGGTCATCTCCTCCATTCAAACCTACCAAGCGGGATGGTCGAATTTACGGTCGTGGTACAGCTGACAATAAAGCTGGAGTAGCCTGTGCCCTATACACTATTTCCATGATGAAGGACTTACTTCTTATTGACAATCAGAATATTAAGGTAACTTTAGCTGCAGTTTCTGATGAGGAATCTGGTGCCACTAGTAATATTGGAGTACGGCATCTTCTAGACAATAACCTGATTCAAGCTAAAGGAGCAATATATACGTATGCCAGCGATGTAGTCTGTATTGGACACCGCGGTCTACTGAGATTGGAGATAGTAACAACTGGCAAATCAGTACATACAGGTGGCCAAGCATGGAACGATGGTATAGAAGGTACAAACGCAGTCACTGGACTGGCAGCTATTTTGCTCAAGCTTGAAGCTACGGCTATCGATGCACCACCGCATGCAGCATTTGGAAGTCTGCGCAATGTTATAACTCCAGGAACCATATTCAAAGGTGGTGAGTTTGAGAGTGTTGTGCCAGGCAATGCTGCAGCAATTGTAGATATCAGATTGTTGCCAGGCCAGGATCCCAACACTGTTCTTGAGCAAATAAAATCACTATTAAATCATGAAATAAAACTACGGCCCGGACTCAAGGCGGAACTAAAAGTAAAAAACAGTTTACCAGCAGTAACTTTAGACACTAATCATCCTTTAGTCTCCATAGCTGTTGATGTAGCACAAAGAGCAACTGGCAGAAAATGGAATGCTGTTGGAGCTGGTCCCGCCAATGAAGGCTATATGCTAATAAATGCCGGTATACCCACCTTATGTGGATTTGGCCCAAGGGGTGACAATGCACACGCAGCTAATGAATGGGTTGAAATCAACAGTCTCACCAACACAGTAGCAATGTATGCTGCCATTGCAGAGAATTATCTAGTTGACTTGCAAAGGTCTAACAATATCTAAACACTAACACGAGTGTCAGGATCATACTTATGACTAATAGGATAGCTCTAAACAACATCGATGTAGTAACACTTGATGACAAAGGGACTATTCACAGAAACGTTACATTAGTAGTCGAAAATGGCATAATCACAGAAATAGGCGATTCTGCAGACGGTCAAATCATGAGCACTGCAGTCGACTGCACAGATAAAGTAGCTATGCCCGGACTAGTAAATTCCCACTGCCACAGCCCAATGAACATGGTAAGAGGATGGGCTGAAGATCTTCCATTTGTTGAGTGGCTAGAAGCCATCTGGGTTGCTGAAAGTGGAATCACCCCCGATGACGTATATTGGGCTGCCGCTCTAGGCGCAGCTGAGATGATCCGCTCAGGTACAGTTGCCTATAATGACAAGTATTTTTACATGGATCGCGTAGCTGATGTTGTACAAGAAAGTGGTCTTAAAGCTGCTCTTACATGGACTGTATTTGGAATGGGAGAAGATACTGAAGTAGGATCAGGTCTTGATGAAACTATCGATTGGATAAAAGAACTTGATGAAACTTCACAAGGCAGAATTAAAACTTACATTGGACCACATTCACCATATCTGTGCCCAGAAAATTTTCTTCGTAAGACCGTGGATCTTGCCCATGAACTAGGAAAGGGTATTCATCTACATGTTGCAGAAACACAGGAGCAAGTAGACCAGTCAATTGCAAGATACAACTTAAGACCAGTACAGCATCTGGATAGTCTGGGTGTCTTCGATCTTCCAGACGTTACGATTGCAGCACACACACTTCACATAGATGAAAAAGATGTTGAAATACTTGTGAACAAGAATGTCATAGTTCCTCACTGTCCCATTACCTACATGAAACTGGCAATGCCTTTTCCTTCAATTAAAAAGTGTGTTGACGCTGGAGTACAGATATCTTTAGGAACTGACGGACCTGGTTCTAATGCAGATATGGATATGTTCGCTGTTATTAGACAAACTGCCCTTATTCACAAATATCAGACTATTGATCCAGCTATGATATCAGGCGACACTGCATTACGCATGGCCACTCAGACTGGCGCAAAAGCAGTAGGCATGTCAGGTCATGGTATGCTAAAAGTTGGTGCTGCGGCTGATCTAATATTGATAGACATGAATGCTCCACACCTTAGACCAGTACACAGCATTGTTGCCAACCTTGTTCACTGTGTAAAAGGTAGCGATGTATGCGATGTTATGGTGGATGGAAACTGGTTGATGCGCAATCGAGAACTAATGACTCTTGACGAAGAACAAATCTTGTATGAGGCTGAGAAACGAGCACATGATATAGTTTGCAGAGGACAAAAACAACTAAGGCAATATGTTCATGATTAGACCAGAAAACCACTGTAAATCCCATAAGATTTGCGAAAAAATAACTCAATTATAAGGATGTCAAATACCTGAAATGAATAATCCAAAACTTTATGAAGTAGTAAATAGGCTGATGTCGAAAAGTATGCAGCTCAAAAATGGTGAAAGTGTTTGTATCGTAACTGATACAGAACGGTTACCGTTAGCAAATGTATTTAGCGATGTAGCTGTTGAATATGACAGTGACCCAATATTGGTAATTATGGCCCCACGAAAACAACATGGAAGTGAGGTATCAAACATTATCACTGGTGCAATGATGAAAGCTGATGTAATTTTTCAAGTAGTGACGCATGCCATGACACACACTGATGCTACCAGGGATGCCATGCAGTCTGGCAGCAGGATCCTTGTGCTGAGAGGTATCACTGAGGATTTAATGCTTTATGGAGCTATAAACGCAAATTACAAAGATATTGCTCTCACTTGCCAGAAAGTAGCAGAACTTATGAATCAAGCCAAACAAGCTCACATCAGAACTGATGCTGGCACGGATTTGGTCATGAGTATAGACAATCGGACATCCCATATATTAGACGGTATTGTAAAAGGTCCCGGCACATTTGCTGCCATGCCGGATGGCGAAACAGCTATTAGTCCAGTTGAGGAAACAACTGAGGGAACTCTGGTAATTGAACACTCTATGGATGGAATAGGTTTACTAGATGAACCTATTCACTTAAAGGTTATCAAAGGCCGAGTAATATCAATAGAAGGTGGACAATCAGCGCAAATATTGCGAGAATTGGTTGACCAGTCTGACAAAGACGCAAACAATATAGCCGAATTTGCAATTGGCACCAATCCTAAAGCACGTCTTGTTGGAAATCTAGCCGAAGACAAAAAACTAGAGGGTTCTGTTCATATTGCAATTGGTGACAATCACGTTCTGGGCGGTAAGATAACTAGCAATATTCATCTTGACGGCATGGTGCTCAATCCTACTGTTGAACTAGATGGAGAACGTGTTATCGGCAACGGTAAACTGCACTTAGAATAATATAATGGAGGTGACTCATTAATATAATCGATTTAACTATGCCATTTAGTCCATCAGTGACAGCTCTTGACGGGCATCCAAACATTTCTATGGAGCCGATTACAACTCATGAAGCTGATGGAAGATCCAATACCAAAGTTGTTTTCAGTATACATACTAGTACTCATATCGATTCGCCGCAGCATTTTTACTCAGACGGAACCACTATCGATGAGATGAACCTAGGTATATTTTATGGAAAAACTTATATGTGCGATCTACGTCAGATTGCTAAACCAGGACACGCACTTGCAGTAGACGACCTAAAAGCAGGAGGCTTGCCCCAAGAAGATAAATTGCGTGGCAACCGCATACTGATGTACGCTGATTGGGCAGCAAGTAGATGGACAGGACCTAACCTATATAAAGGCAACATGTATCTGTCTGAGGAGACTGCTCATTGGCTAGTCGATATTGAAATCGTGGCACTAGCAATGGACTTTTCTGTTGACGGACACCATCCTTATCCCTGCCACCAGATTTTACTAGCAGCAGGAATACCATTGATTGAGAACTTAATTAATCTCGATCATATTGGTAGTTCAGAGTTTACTATGATTGCTCTACCACTAAAAATAGAAAAAGGTGATGGGGCACCCGCTCGAGTACTGGCTATCACTGACTAATGGGTAAACTAAAACTTGACCATATAGGAATTGTTGTCAATAATTTGCA
This sequence comes from Anaerolineales bacterium UBA1136, assembly GCA_002311455.1. Lineage (GTDB taxonomy): Bacteria > Chloroflexota > Anaerolineae > Anaerolineales > UBA11657 > UBA11657. Next base: position 13,317 of record DCAJ01000030.1, read on the forward strand.
GGAGACAGCAGCTGCATTTGAAAACATAATTGGCCTTAGCTTGGAAGAGATAGAATACTACAAGGAAACACTTAAGATTGGGTTCGTTCCAGTTGGTTCATTGGACATTGAGCTTGTTGAGCCTACTACCTCGGAAGGATTAAATGCGGATTTTCTAAAAAATAATGGGGAAGGAGTACACCACATAGCATTTGAAGTTGAGGATCTAGATGCAGCCATAGCAAATGCTGTCGAGAATGGAGCCCAAGTCATTCTCGGTCCTACCGAAGGTGCTCGTGGCAAACGGATAGTGTTTCTAGACGGCATTACACTGGGAGGCACAATAGTAGAGCTATTAGAATCTCCTAAACTAACCTCTTAATAATTAGACCGCAAACATTGATTTATTCTTAATAATAAGGAGCCTGTCATGGATCTACAATTACAAGACAAAGTCGTCCTAGTAACCGGCGGAAGCAAAGGGATCGGTAAAGCTATAAGTCTAAGCCTATCCAAAGAAGGATGTAGGGTAGCAATTTGTGCACGAGGAGAAGATATTCTCAACAAAACAGCGTCATTTATTCAAAACGAGACAGGCAACGAGGTGTTTCCGGTCACCGCCGATCTAACTCAACCTACAGATGTAAAACTCATGGTAGAAAAAATCACTAGTAATTTTGGTCGCATTGATATTCTGATAAACAATGCTGGCAGCTCCCCAGGAGGTATTCTGGAAAACTTGACCGAAGAGGATTGGGCGCAATCACTGCAGCTCAAATTTATGGGGTATGTACGTTGCTGCAAAGAAATTATTCCTCACATGCGTAAACAAGGTGGCGGAAGAGTTGTCAACATTATTGGAAATGACGGAGTCAAATTTTCCTACTGGGAAATCGCTCCTGGCGCTGCCAACGCCGCAGGGCAGAACTTCACCTTATCGTTGGCTGGACAATACGGAAAAGACAATATAACTTTTATAGCAATTAATCCTGGTCCGGTAGCAACCGAAAGATGGGATGGATTACTAGAAGCGATGGCCCGCGATCGCAATATATCCAAAGAAGAGGCCGATCGCCTGTCTAAAGCAAGTATCCCTTTGGGCCGCATTTGTACACCTGAAGAGGTTGCTGATTTAGCCACATTCATGGCATCTGATCGAGCCCACTTCATTAATGGTACGATGGTAGAAATCGACGGTGGACAACGAAAAGCAATTATGGACACATAAATATAAATCGAAGAGAAGAGTATAAGACCACCAAGCATATAGTACACAAACACAAAATGTTATCTGCGATTAAGAGTAAATTGTATCAACTCGTTCAAAAAACCTCATACAGATGGGTTAACACCATTGTCACTTTGATGTTAGTTCCTATTCCTGCGCTTGTATTGTTTATATTATTAGTTGAGATAACCACCGAAAGCATATTCTTTTTTGTTTTATGGACAATAACATTCTATTTGATAGTATTTACCTTATTAATAGTTTTCACAAAAGCCATCGACAGAAAGCTAGCACGTAGTCCTTTCTATTTTATAAAAAACCTATATATGACCTCTGGAGCTGCTTCACCACCTTTAGTGGGAGCTGGAATTGGAGTTGCTAGCGGAGTAAATACTGAAAGGTTATTGAAGTTTTTGAACATGCGACAGCTGATATTAATTGACCCATGGGAAAGAGCAATAGATACTAAAACTAATGACAATAACCAGAAATACATTTTTCATAAAAATAGATACGAAACAACTTTGGCAAAATTCTCTAACAACTCTAAGGTTAAAATAATTAAGGAGTTTTCTATAGAAGCTGCAAAGATGTTTGACAATTACTACTTTGACTTCATATACATTGACGGCGATCATAGCTATGAAGCAGTAATAAATGACCTATATGCATACTATCCCAAACTAAAGAAGTTCGGCGTTCTATGCGGAGATGATTATGGGCACCCTAGTGGTTTAGGAGTAAATTAAGACAGTTCAGGAATTTTCTAATGAAAAACAATTGCTGGTTAATTACAGAGAAGATAATCAATTTTGGATGGTAAAGACTGCCTTATAAGGATACATCGCACAATTTTATATACGAATCTTGCAGTGTGTAATCATTTAATTTAAATTACTATACTAACTCTAATAATGCCAACTTCGCTCCTTTGTAACGAACAAATACCTCTACTGCGAGGAGAAGGCCGTTACATAGATGACATTGAATTTTCCAATATGCTCCATGTAGCATTCGTGCGTAGCCCTTATGCTCATGCGACCATTAATAATGTAGACACTGAAATAGCCAAAAAGCAACCTGGAGTTGTTGCTGTGTTAAGCGGTCTGAATATACATTCAGACATCCAGCCAATAAGACCACTACTAGATAATTCTAGTTTTCAAGCCACCAACTGGCATCCTATGGCCTGGGACAAAGTACGCTATGTGGGTGAAGCAGTTGCAGTTGTTGTGGCTTCAGACCGATACCTTGCAGAAGATGCTGCTGAGCACGTTCTTGTTGAGTACGAACCACTACCAGTTATAGACTCAGCAGCAACTGGCATGCTAGCAGACTCTGCTCGCGTACATGACAACCTTATTAATAATATCTTGCTAGAAACACAGTCCGGGCTCGATAAAGACGACACTGCTTTCAAAAAGGGCGATATAAAAGTCAGGGGTAGCTTCCGGCATCCACGAGTAACAGGAATACCAATTGAAAACTGTGGAGTAGTAGCAGACTATAGGGAGAATACAGGTGAGCTAATCGTCTGGTCATCAACCCAGATTCCACATGTGCTACGCGATGCATTGTGTGATTCGCTTGGAATATCAGCACACCAAATCAGAGTGATTGCACCAGATGTTGGTGGCGGCTTTGGGACTAAAATGCAAGCTTTGCCGGAAGAAATAATTATATCTCATTTAGCACTTCAATTACATCGTCCTGTTAAATGGACACAGGACCGCATGGAAAACATAAAGGCCAGCTTCCATGCACGCGATGTATTAGTGGAAGCAGAGTTGTCTGCCAATACTGATGGAACTATAGTTGGCTTGAGAGCCAAAGCAATATGTGATGTAGGCGCCTACAATTCATTTCCTCTCACAGCAGGTCTAGAGCCATTTACTATAGGTAGCGCACTGGCAGGCCCTTATGACTTTAAGTACTACTCCTATGAAGGTTATGCTGTTGCTACTAACAAGTGTCCAATGGGAGCATACCGTGGAGTCGGGTTTGTGTTGGGGCCTATGGTAATGGAAGGACTGCTAGATCAGTTGTCTCAAAAGATAGGAATGGACCCTGCTCTCTTGCGTAAGAAAAACTTGGCCCAACCCACAGATTTTCCATTCAAGAGTCCTGCAGGACCAGTCTACGATAGCGGCGACTACCCAGCGTTACTAGATCTAGCACTCGAAGAATCAGACTATCCAGTTTGGCGAAACCTCCAAATCGAAGCCCGTAATGAAGGAAGGCTGTTAGGAATAGGTATGTCCTGCTTCATAGAAATGACTGGTATGGGGCGCGATATCTATCGCAAACGAGGAATGGTCAACATTCCTGGTTTTGATGCAGCTAGATTACAAGTTGATCGCCATGGCCACGTAGAAGCATTTGTTAGCACACCGTCTCAGGGACAAGGTCAAAAAACAACCTTTGCCCAACTAATCTCTAGCGCATTGGGTGCTCCACTTGATGTAATCAAAGTTCATCTAGGAGACACAGCTACTACTCCTTACGGATCAGGAACATTTGCCAGTCGAAGTCTGGTCAGCGGTGGTGGAGCTCTGTTGAAAGCAGCTGAAAGGTTACAAGACAAGCTTGTCAAAATAGCAGCAGCTCACTGGAAGGTTAGTGACAGTGAATTGCAGTATGTTGACGGAAGAATATTACATCCAAGTCAAAAGTCAGAACATCTTAATCTGGAAGATATAGCAAATCTAGCCTACACCCCCTTTCAGGAACTGCCTTCTAATGTTGAACCTGGGCTCTCGGTCCATGTATCATACAATCCCCCTCCTGCAGTCAGTTCAGCTGCCGTACACATGGCTTTAGTAGAGGTAGACAAGAACACGTATGCGGTCAAAATCAAGGACTATGTTGTAGCTGAAGATTGTGGAAATAAGGTCAATCAAGCAATTGTGGAAGGGCAAGTACGTGGAGGCACAACACAAGGTATAGGAATAGCATTATGGGAGGAGTTGTCATACGATAGTGAAGGACAATTGCTAACCGGATCACTAATGGATTACCTTATACCAGGAATATATGAAACGCCTGTCATACGAATCGCTAGCATGGAAACACCCTCTCCGTGGAGTGAAGGAGGCTTCAAGGGAGTAGGAGAAAGTGGAACTATAGGAGCACCAGCGGCCGTCACGAACGCTATACTAGATGCATTACAGGTCTCAGCCCAAGATATCCAGTTACCGCTAACACCGGAACGCATATTTAGATTGCATAATCTTACAGACACATGATTTTGTATAAGCATACTAACTTGTTCGTTCAAACACAACTATATGAAAACTGAACACACTAACGGTATTGGAGCATCCATTAAGCGATTAGAAGACAAGCGTTTTCTACAGGGTCAGGGTAATTATATCGATGACATGCAATTGCCTGACATGCTCCATGCTGCTGTGCTTCGTAGTCCCTATGCTCATGCCAACATCATAGACATAGAAGTTAGTGCCGCACTGGAACAACCCGGTATAGTAACTATACTTACATTTGCAGATCTGATTTCAGTAAAACCGATACCAATAAGACTAAATCCTTACGGTTCCCTAGAGCCATTTCTACAATACCCTCTAGCCAGCAACCGGGTGCGATATGTAGGCGATCCTGTAGCGTTGATAATAGCTCACAGCCGCTATCAAGCTGAAGATATACTAGAACATATTCTAGTACAGTACGACCCACTACCAGTCAATATAGATACTGAACAGAAGGTTATTAACCCTTTATACAATGAAGCAAAAAACAATGTTGCCTCTAACTTTGTGATGCAAAAAGGAGATATAGCTGCAGCATTTGAACAAGCTGAGCATATCACTAAACTCCGTTTTACCTCTGGGCGTCACAGTGGAGTACCACTTGAAACACGCGGGTTAATAGCCCACTATGATGCAACACAGGAAAGACTAAAAGTTTGGGGGCCAACCAAAGTCACTCACTTCAATCGTGGCGTGCTTGCACGCATGTTGGATATGGGAGAACACCAAATTCAGATGATAGAACCTGATGTAGGGGGTGGTTTTGGAGTACGGGGTGAATTCTATCCGGAAGACTATTTGATTCCATATGCTGCACTTATCCTCAAACGACCGATCAAATGGATAGAGGATCGTCTAGAAAATCTGATGGCCTGTAACCATTCTCGGGAACAAGTCTACGAAATGGAGATGGCCCTCAAAAAAGATGGCGCTATCTTGGGCATAAAGGTTCTATTATCAAACGATCAAGGAGGTTATATACGTACACACGGGATAATTGTTCCGGAGCTAAGTGCAGCAATATTCCCTGGACCCTATCACATTCCTAATTATCGGTGTGAAGTTCGTTCGGTACTTACAAATAAGACGCCTGCTGGAACATATAGAGCTCCTGGACGGTATGAGTGTAACACTAGTCGAGAACGATTATTAGATCTTGCAGCGTCAGAACTAATGATAGACCCTGTCAAACTAAGGTCAATGAACCTCATACAACCGGAGGATATGCCTTATAAGGTTGGCACCGAGTCTTTGGGTGAGGATATTGTCTATGATAGCGGAGATTATCCCTATGCTTTGCAGGAAGTAGTCCGACTATCCAAATATGAGGAAAATCGTATTAACCACAATCCATTGTCCAATAAGAAGACCGGATATGGTATTGCCTGCTTTGTAGAAAAAACCGGCCTCGGACCTTTCGAAGGAGCTCGAATAGAGATTGACCAAACTGGACGCGTCACTGTAAGTACCGGAGCTGCCAATGTTGGTCAGGGTCTTGAGACAACTCTGGCACAAATAGCAGCATCTGTACTAACAGTACCGCCAGACTCAATTAGAGTATTGCACGGAGATACTGATCTCATACCCTACGGAGTAGGTAGTTTTGCTAGTCGAGCTACCGTGATGGCAGGCAGTGCAGTGTACTATGCAGCTCAACAGATCCATAAAAAATTACTGATGATAGCAGCTCACATACTTAAATGTCCGATTGACAAACTTACAATTAGTGACGGGGGTATTTACATTTCCGAAAACCAGGACAACCGTCTAACCTTAGCACAGGTAGCCCAACAATCTAGCCCACGAAATTGCCCTCCTGATATGGAACCAGGACTTGATTTCACGCATTATTTCAGATGCAACCAAATGACATTCGCACATGGAGCTACTATAGTTAAGGTAGAAATAGATCCGGAAACATGCGCAGTTATTCCAAAGCATGTATGGATAGTCTACGACATTGGAAAAGCAATAAACCCACAAATGGTGAAGGGACAAGTTGAAGGAGGAGCGGTACAAGGTTTAGGCGGAGCACTATTAGAAGAATTTAAATATGATTCAAATGGACAACTAATTAGCGGATCATTTGTAGATTATCTTCTCCCTACAGCTACTGAGACACCCATTATGGAATTAAAAAGATTGGACAGATCTCCATCCATCCTAAACCCGCTTCAAGTAAAAGGAGCAGGCGAGTGTGGTATAGCTGGCATGGGAGGAGCTTTGGCCAATGCCGTAGCTGATGCACTTGGTGATTCAGGAAAGAAAGTTGATATGTTGCCAATCACTTCTGAAAAAGTATGGCGCTGGCTGAACACTAATGCAGGATAAGAGGGATTGAACAAAGATATAAAATAGGAGTAATTATGAAACCAGCATCTTTTGATTATTTTGATCCTGAAAGTGTAGAAGAAGTACTTGACTTGCTACACCAACACGGAGACGAGGCCAAAATATTAGCTGGAGGACAAAGTCTAGGCCCATTGCTAAATATGCGATTGTCAACACCGCAAATCATAGTTGATATCAATCGTGTCACGGATTTAGAGTACTACAATTCAGATGATACAGGACTAAAAGTGGGTGCAATGACGCGACAAAGCACATTGGAAGATGATAATAACTTAAAAAATATTCAGCCTTTGTTAGCTGCGTCAATACCCTATATTGGACATCGATCTATTCGCAATCGCGGTACAGTTGGCGGCAGTGTTGCACATGCCGATCCCGCAGCCGAGTGGCCGGCTATAATGCTGACACTAGATGGAACCGTATTAATACGCAATTCGACAAGTTCGAGAACGGTGGATGCCAGTGATTTTTACCTTTCGGCTCTAACTACCGACCTGAAATCAGATGAAATGTTAGTAGAAATCCAAATACCCAGCTGGGCCAAAACATCAGGCTGGTCATTTGTTGAATTCAGCCGTCGCCATGGTGACTTCGCAGTACTTGGAGTAGCTACACATTTGACTATAGAAAATAGACAATGTACTAAATCTCGTATAGCAATTATTGGGGGAGGTCCAATTCCAATTCGAACAAGGAAAGCAGAATCGATGCTTACGGGGGAAACAATAAGTGACGAACTCCTTAAAGAGGCAGCTGAACAAGCTAGCAAGGAGATTGATCCAGACAGTGATATGCATGCCTCTGCGGAATATCGCCACCATCTTGCATCAGTATTAGTCTCAACCGCGCTCCGAAAAGCAGCCGATAGAGCTGATGAACAAGGAGGTAAATGATGGTACAGGACACTAAGCACACTTCAAACAAAACTAGGTTAGTAAAACTTACAGTCAATGGAGTTGCTTATGAGAGAGTGGTTGAACCTAGACTCACTCTAGTTGATTTTATACGTGGTGAACTAGGTATTACCGGCACTCATGTAGGGTGTGAGCATGGAGTATGTGGAGCTTGCACTGTCATTTTTGATGGTTATCCAGTACGATCTTGTATTATGTTGGCTGTTCAAGCCCACTCACATTCAGTACAAACTGTGGAGAGCATGTCTACTGGAGACCAGTTACATCCAATTCAGCAAGCCTTCTGGGAGAATTTCGGATTACAGTGTGGTTTTTGCACACCAGGTTTTCTACTAACAGTACAGGATTTATTGTCTCGCAATCCTGATCCAACTGACACAGAAATTCGTGAGGAATTATCAGGGAATATATGCCGCTGTACGGGATATCAATCTATAATCGCTGCAGTCAAACAGGCAGCAATCTATATGCGTAAAGAAGAATAGAGAACTAAAACGATGGCTTAATTAAGCTGCTAGTCTAGTCTGACTACTTCAGAGTCTTAACAACTTCCACGCCGTTAAGCATCATAGAATACAGGAAAATATGGTGAAGTAAATCGCCATCATGCGGCACCGCACCAAACTCTTTTGCAGCAGCTACAGACATATCATATGTAGCCACACAGTCAGCTGGCAGTATCACTCGCTGCCGAATATTGCGAGCAGTACCCCGCAAATGTATACCCATAGCCAATTGATAAGTGCACAGATCAGTGCAGTCACCCACTACTATAAATGTAGTAACTTCTGGACGGTTGTCAAGCCATTTGATAAACTCTGTGTCCACAGTGGAACTAATTGAGTTCTTTTGTATAACAACCATATCACTATAAAAATCCAGTTCCTGAAACTCTGGAACTGACTCAACCTCTGCAGTACCACGCACACAATGAGGAGGATAAGCACCGAATTCCATCGCATCAGCATCGTGACTATCTTGCATCAGTATTATATTGTCTACTCCCGTAGCATGAGCCTGTTTGAAGAGATCTACAATGGGGTTGATGATGGCATGAACACGTGGGCTGGCCAAAGCACCTTCATAACAAAACCCATTAATTACATCAACTGAAACTATAGCAGCAGATGATGGATATTCAATTATATCCTTCAAAAGTAATTCCGGTAATTCTGCTTCCCATGACAGCACATACTCTAAGAAAGGTTTACTGTTATTTATTAAGGTGTCGACATTCATTGTCTTGTCTCCAAAGATTTAATTGCCGCCTAGATTTAAGCACGCCTGCGTCCAACAATACTAAACACCCTTGATAACACTGCAGACAGAGATTAGCGAGACAACAGTATTATAGCAACTATGGCCAAACCAGAACCGACAAACTTAGTAGGAGTAACAGGTTCCTTGAGCAAGACATAAGCTAAAAGAACAACAACGACGAAACCTAGACTTGTAATTGGAGAAACAATGCTCGCCTCTCCACCTACAAGGAATGCACTCATAGTGGCAAATATTGCAAAACCTGCACTCAAGCCTGCCAACGATGCTAATCCAACCATTCTCGGTGCCAAGACAAACGTTTGATTCTGTAAGAAATGTATAGTTATCGCTACTATAAGCACAACTAGGGTCTCCACCACCATAAAACTAGCTGGATACACTTTATTAATACCAGCTACCTTCCAAAAAAAGTTTGAAAACCCAAAACCTATTAGACCGCCTAAAGCCAAGATAATTGGTAAACTCATATTTTGTCACCTCTGAATTCGTTCTAGAAAAATACTTGCGGATTTTGTCTCAACATTTAAAGTATCATTTAGTAGCTCCATTTCAGTTTTTGGACTACTGAAAACCTATGACACTAACTCTTGTGGTTTTACATACTATTGCTAATAGGATTCACGGCAGGTACAGTGATTACATTTGCCTATGTCATGGTTATAATACTGTTTATATTATATATGTTGTAATAACCTGCATCTGTTTTTACTATATATAATAAACGAACTGTAAATTCATACTATCGGGGAAACAATATATGGCTACTCTGAACAAAGCCGATGCTACTAAAGGCAAAATGCAATATCACATAAGACTTAAGCCTGGAGACGTTGGCAAATATGTATTGCTTCCTGGTGATCCAGATCGTGTGCTTAGAATTAGCAAGTATCTTGACGATGTTAAAGAAGTTATGTTTCATCGAGAATATAGAACATGTACCGGCAATTATAAAGGGATAAAGATTTCTGCTACCTCCACTGGAATTGGGTGTCCATCAGCAGCAATAGCTGTAGAGGAGTTAGCAAATATAGGTGCTACTCACTTCATTCGGGTTGGAAGCACTGGCGCGCTACAATCACATATCAATGTTGGTGACATCATAATAAATACAGCCTCCATGCGTAACGAAGGAACAACTAGATTTTATGTTGATGATGGCTTTCCCGCTGTGGCCGACCATTTTCTCACTCATGCGCTAATACAAGCAGGCATGGAACTACAAAACGAAAAACAATTTGGATTTCACATAGGTCTAAATGCTAGTGATGACGCGTTTTATGGAGAAACACCGGAATGGATAGAGATGCTATCAAGGCACAAATTGTTAAACGTAGAGATGGAAAGTGCAGCAATATTTTCTATAGCCCACATGCGGGACTTAAAAGCAGCTATGGTATGTGGAGTTTCTG
>DCAJ01000030.1:23790-24171 GCA_002311455.1 Anaerolineales bacterium UBA1136
TGATATAGATTATGAAGGTGAAAATACTGCTCTTATTAATGCTTGGGAAGACGCAATCTCTATAGCACTTGAGGGTATATATAGATACGAAACAAATAATAGATAGGAGTAAATTCTATTTCTACCAACCAACCATTCTTCGCGCCTACAGCACCCCCCAAGGTAGTTAGTCTACCCAAATGTAATATTCACACGCATCTCGAAGGATCAGTACGGCCTAGTACATTTATGGATCTAGCAGTGACACATGGGATCGAAAGCAAGAAATCCATAGATGCTGTATCAATGGCTATGCAAGTAACTGGTGATGAGAGAAACCTGGTCGATTATCTTAAGAAGATCAGTTATGGATATCGAGTATTTCTGGACAAGCACTCCGTG